>JACMQO010000073.1 GCA_014376935.1 Bdellovibrio sp. | reverse complement strand
TTGATATCAGTTCTATAGAAGGAAGCAAATTCCCTGCCTAAAACTAAATGCGTCACAGGATTTCTTAGAATTAACTGAAGGAATAATTCCCCAAAATAAGGATTTTAACCCCAACATTTTTTTAAATTACTGTTTTGCGAATTTTCTTTTCCGCGCAACAGAAACCTTGTCTTTCAGAGGGGAAATTAAAATTTAACCCAAAGTGTTAGTTCAAAAAGTCGAGTCGGCCTAGCTTGGTCAGCAACTTGCAATCTTGTTTTTGGACACGTTATCAAAAATCAAACAGACCCTAGAAAGGACATCGATATGAAAACTACAGCTTTACTTATCTACTCTATCATCTTCGTCGGCTTCATTGGCCAGGCAGAAGAAGGAGGCTACGCGGCCGATAATACTGGCATCAATACGCGCGATAAATCTGTAGTTGAAATGACGGCTCAAGACCAATCCAATGAACCAAATGATGTGGCTTTACTTCGTCAAATCCGCATGGATTTGACGAAAGATAAAGATCTTTCAACTTACGCAAAAAACGTCAAAATTATCGTTAGCAAAAACACGGTCATTTTAAAAGGGCCCGTCAAATCGCAAACTGAAATTACAAAGATTGTAAAGTTCGCCGCGACCGCAGCTCCGACTCATAAAATCTTAAATGAACTTCAAGTTACTAAATAAAACATCACATCAAGGAGATCACGATGAATCCAATCAATACAAACAGTTCGACAACAACTTTTGTTCCAAATTCATATGCAATGTATGAGAACAAAGACAACAAGCACGTCGCTGTTTTCGGAATTTATAAAAGTCGAGTAGCCGTCGAAAACGCGGTTGAACGTCTAAAATCAGCTGGCTTTAGCAATTCGGATATTTCTGTATTAATGTCTGACCAAGCTAGCACAAAAGATTTTGCACATGAAGCTCATACGAAGGCCCCTGAGGGCGCAACAGCAGGCGCTGGAACGGGAGCAATTTTAGGAGGCGCTTTAGGATGGTTAGCAGGAATTGGCGCCTTAGCCATTCCAGGCATTGGACCCTTTGTAGCTGCAGGACCGATCATGGCGGCAATTGCAGGAGCCGGCGTCGGCGGCGCGGTAGGCGGAATCAGCGGCGGACTTATCGGAATGGGAATCCCTGAATTTGAAGCTAAAAGATATGAGGGCGTTGTAAAAGACGGCGGAATTCTTTTATCAGTTCACTGCGATACATCGGATTGGATTAAAAAAGCAAAAGTTGTTTTAGAAACAACTGGAGCCCACAGCGTTTCATCGTCATCTGAAGCTAAAAACTAAAATCAAAAATCAACACACAAGGAGAACAAAGTGAAACGACAATTAACGAACATGAAAGCTAGAATCGATAACGTTTACGGAAAAGTCGGCGTACCGATTCTTATGTACTTTTTGGGTGTACCAGGATTTTTATGTGTTTTAGTTTGGTTTTTCGCATTCCGCGGAAAATAGTAATTATTTAACTTTTTTTTTAACAACAATTCACACTTTTTTATACAGGAGATTTTTTTATGCTTAATGCAGCCATCACATTTTTCGTTATTGCCTTAGTCGCTTTTCTTTTAGGTGCTACAGGATTTGCCGGAGTTTCTATGGAAATCGGCCGTACTTTGTTATTTGTATTTTTAGTCTTAGCTGTTATCAGCTTCATCGTTAGCCTTGTTCGCGGCAAAGCACCAAGGGTTTAATAATGAAAATGGCTATCCAAAAGAATGTCGCTATTTCGGTCCTCAGTTTAGCTTTGATCTCTGCATTAAGTTCTTGCGCGAGCAAAACAAAAACGGCTGAAGCTACAAATAAAACACATTCAACATCTGAGCCGGCTTTAAATCCGGCTGTGATGGATACTACACAAGCAACAGCAATGAGTGGTGGATCCAACTATACAATGATCGAATTTAAGCGCGGCAGTGACCAGCTAACAGAAACTAGCCGACAAGCATTGAAAAATCTTTCGTTAGAAAGTGAACATCAAACGTCGCGAAGAATTGGCGAGATCAAAGTTTTGGCTTGGGCGGATAGAGAATATCCAGCGGTCAAAGCAAAGGCTTCAAAAAAAGAATTAGCCTTAGCCGACCGCCGTGCTGAATCGATCAAAAAATTTATGAAAGACGATTTAAAATTATCTGTCGACGTCGATAAACACAACATGGCAAAACGACCTGGAATGTTTAGCGAAATGATCAAGACAGAAGATTACAAAATAAAAACTAATTTTGAAGATACTGGCGCCGCACCAACGGCCGCAAATGATACGCAAAAACATATCATGGGCAGCAAAGTTTCAAAAGCAGTGGTCTTTATTAAATACAAATAATTACAAAGGGACATAAATCTAGCCAAAGCGGATTTATGCCCCTTTGTTTTAAGCCAAATGAAAATAGAAGCTACTACAACAGGTCCCGAAAATTGCAATGTTAAATAAATAACTTAATAACCTATAGAATTTCTTTCTATAACACACATTCAAGGAGAATTTATGAATAATGATCAAGTTAAAGGTAAATGGACGGAAATCAAAGGCGACCTACAAAAAACGTGGGGCAAAATCACAAATGATGAATGGGAAACGACTAAAGGCGACATGAAAGCCGTTTCTGGTTTAGTTCAACAACGTTATGGTGAAGGCAAGGAAGATTTCTCTGAAAAAGTAGCGGGAGTATATAATAAATATATTTCTCAACCTGTTCGCGAAGCTTTAAAAGACGACAAAGATAAGACGTACCCAAAACAATAATTTAAACCGAATAAATAATTTAAGGAGACACAAAATGAGCATCAATACAGACGTACAAACACTAGGAAAACAACAATACAATAAAGCGAAGGACGCCGTTGCAGAAACAACTGTATCTTACGACAAAATCGCCGATCAAGTTAAAGACAGTGCCGGCATGATTCAAAAACGCGCCAGAGAATACTCTGATATCGCGGTTGATTATGCTAAAGAAAATCCTTTATACATCGCTTTAGGCGCTGCTGGTATCGGATTTTTAGCTGGAGCTTTCTTAGCTCGTCGCAAATAAATTTAGCTAAATTGCTAAATTATTTTAAAAAAGGAGTACGATGAGTACTCCTTTTTTTTATTTTTGAATCTCTTTGAAAAGCTCAATAAACATAGAAGCATTGGTAAAATTAAAATTTCTACTAACAGTCTCGTTCAACAAAATTAAAGCAGCCCGAACATGAATCTTTTCCACTTCAGAGCTTGCGACCCAATATTTTTGATAATTTCTTAAAATTGATAGCCCACTGGGATCATTAAACAAGCTAAGAACAATCGCCGCGTAAACTGTTTCCTTACCGTCAGCTAGACCTATCTCTAGTGATTTTAAAATCTCTAATCTTTGATCGCTATTTAACCGACAAGAGTTACAGCGTAGGAGCTTCAAATATTCGATGAATTCATTGAACGTATTTTCAAAATATATTTTTGTCTTTATTTTAATGATGCTTCCCATTGGCGCGCTCTTTTTTCAGTTCACATCCAAAACGAATACCGAAATTTCAAAAATAGAAAAACAAATCAAAGATTCAGATGAACTTATTCGCTGGGTTGCAACAATTGATACAAATTTTGAGTCCGCGATAGAATATCAAACGCCTGTCCAACTTCGTCAAAAATTATCCGAATTAAAAAATGTTTCGACAATTGCCACACTTATTTTTGAAGGCAATGCAAGTGGTTCGCTATTAAGCCAAATCAACTTAACCTTATTACCGCAAATTTATTTACAGCTAGCCCTGATTCACAATGACCTACAAAAAGGAACTAAGTATTCAACCAAAGCAGCCAATGATTTACGAAGCGAACAAGCGGCTTTATGGGCCCAGGTTGCCTCAGTACAAAGTAAAATTATGTTTTTAAATTTCAAAACAGAGTCAGATCATAAACTGTTGGCTAAAACCACTTGGGATCATTTAAATTTACTAGTTCAGAGCTTAGATCAGTCCAATCGACAGATCGTTACCAACAACTTGTCTTTGGCAAGAAAATCATTTTCTGATTATTGGCGCATGAGCGCGACCGCAATGAAAAGTGAATCGCAAGAACAATTAAAACTTAAAGAGCAATATCGGTTTGAATTTTTCACTTTTTTAAGTATTTTATTAATCGTCTCTTTCGGAATTACATTGCGAATATTTTTTGACATGAGTTCGCGTATAAAGAAATTGATCGTCGCCACTAAAAATGTGGACCCCAAAAATTTGAATATTCAAACAGCCCAGTTTGGGGTCGATGAAATTGGCGATCTGGCACAAGCTTTTGAAACAATGTCTATCGAACTGAAATACAGCTTTAAAAGCTTGATTCAGGCGAACGAAGCAAAATCTTCATTTATAGCCACGGTCAGTCACGAATTACGTACCCCCATTAACGGCATTGTGGGTACGGCCCACCTTTTTGCCGACACCCAGTTAGACCAAGAGCAAAAACTTTTCTTAAATACCATTAAAAAATCTTCAGATGTTTTACTTTCATTAGTAAATAATATTTTAGATATTTCTAAAATCGAAAGCGGTAAAATGACTGTCGAACGGATCGACTTCAGCTTAAATAGCCTTTTGCTAGATATGGGAGAATGTTTTAATTTTGTATTGAAAGAAAAATCTTTGACGTTAGTCATTGAAAATCAAATTCCAGAAGACTCGATGTTTTATGGCGATTTACAAAAACTAAAACAAATTCTGCTTAATTTGATCGGAAACGCCGTTAAATTTAGTTCCAGCGGTGAAATTCGGATTAAAGCCGAAGCTCTAAATCAAAGTGGCTCTTTGGCGAACGTACGATTAAGTGTTCAAGATCAAGGAATCGGAATTCCGGCAGAAAAAGTTGGTCTGCTATTTAATGACTTCGTTCAAACCGATTCTTCGATGGCTAGAAAATACGGAGGCACCGGCCTTGGACTTTCTATCAGTAAAAAATTCGCCAAACTTTTGGGTGGAGACCTGAATGTCGTTAGCCGGCAAGGCGCCGGATCGACCTTTTTCATTGAACTGCCCTTAGAAAAGGTTGCAGCTAGTATCACACCAAAATCATCGATCGCATTAACGCCGGCCAAATCAGAACCTTTTCCAGCTATGAAGATATTGATTGCCGAAGATAACGAAGTGAACCAAATGATTCTGCAAAAATTCATGAAGAAATGGGGTTACGCCTTTAAAGTCGCCGGTAATGGTATCGAAGCTTTGCATTTGATTGAAACCGAGCCTTTTGACTTGATTTTAATGGATTGCCAAATGCCCGAAATGGATGGATTCGAAGCGACGCAGAAAATACGCTCGCATTCGAATTTAAACGTGCGCCGCTTGCCGATCATTGCTTTAACGGCTAATGCCATGGGTGACGATAAAAAACGTTGCTTAGACGTCGGTATGAATTCATTTGTACCGAAACCCATTGAACCCGAGACCTTACTTAAGACGATTCAAACTTTTAGTCCGCAAATTAAAGTGGCCTAGACTTACGCCTTACTACGTAGGTCGCAATTCTACGTCTAGACTGATTCATTTCAAGAAATCTGCCGATAAATAAACATGACTACGACTGCAATCACTTCAGACAAATACAATAATTTTGAATCTTTTGAAGCTAAGAAACTAGATGTCTTTATTCAACTTGGAAAAGATTTGGACGAAGATGTTTTATCTGAAATGCTTTACACTTACTTTCAAACAACAGAAGAAACGATTCAGAACTTTAAAGCCCATTTCGCGAACAAAGATTTTAAATCCATTGCACACTTAGCGCATAAATTGAAATCAAGTAGCGGTCAGTTGGGATTGCAAAAGCTTCATCAACTATGTACCGACCTAGAGAACTTTGTTCATAGCGAAAGTAGCGACAACGTTGAATTGAATGTGAATAAATATTTAACATTAATTTTCGATGAAACCCATCTAACAACAGCTTTATTAAGTAATTTCTTAAAGGCGGCTTAAATGAGTGTAAAAAACATTCTTGTTATAGATGACAATAAAAATGACCTGCTGATGGCAAAGTTTGTCATCAAGCGTTTAGGTTACAATCCTATTCTATTAGAAAACCCTAAGCACGTGATCGACACCTTAAAGGCTTATCCTATTTCATTGATCGTTTTAGACTACGAAATGCCCGGAATGACCGGATTAGACGTTCTTAAGAAAATAAAAAAAGAACAAGTCTTTAATCATATCCCCGTTGTCATGCTAACCGGCAATAGCACGGATACAACCGTTAAAAATACAGTCATGGTCGGAGCCAAAGATTACATTGTTAAACCCATCGACCCCACTATTTTTGAAACAAAAATCAGTAAGATCATGAAAGATAACATTCAAACTGAAAAAAATGAATGGATTGAATACGAAGTTCAAAAAAACAAGAACACTGAAATTAAAATCTATAACTACTCTTCAATTATTTCTATTGGCGAGCTGACTTTGACGTTTCATACGAATCAAGACTATCCGGTTGGATTCACTTTCTTTTCTGATTCAAAACTTTTTGAGGAGCTAGAAATCAAGAATCCCGCATTAAAAGTCGAGTCATCAACACAGACGCATACGGGTTTTGCCGTGCAATGTTTAATGCTTGGCCTAAGTGAAGCCGAGCTTAAGAAAATTAGGTTATATCAAAAGCTTCTACACTCTCAAAAAGCTAGTTAAATTTCGTCACAAATTTAGAGCCAAAAAAAAGCCTTCTTTCGAAGGCTTTTTTTTGGCTCGACTTATATTTTCTTTTATTTGGTTTTTAAGCCGCTTTGGCTTCTTTTGTCCATTCTGGTCCATCCGAATCATCTTCGGCTGGCATTAAGCGCTTCACATTAGCCCCATGAAGAAGTTTATTAAGATCTTCATTCACTTGCTTCAAAGATTGCGTTTGCTCGCGCATTTGCTCGGTCTGCGTTGAAATAAGCTGGGTCGAGACCATGGTGCTTTCTCCGACGGTGCCGATTTGTTTAGTCGCACGGCCAATTTCTTCTAAACCACGACCTTGCTCTAGGATTGATCCCGACACATGTTGAATCTGCGTTCTAAGCTGATTCATGCTATCTACAATCTTTTCAAATGATGTTTTACATCGATGGGCTTTCGACTGCCCTCCTTCGATTCTGGCTTCACCTTCGCGGATCAGTTCAGATACATCATCTATTCCTTTTTTAATAATAATTTCTACTTTTTGCGTACTTGATTCTAATAAATGCGAGATCTCGTTGGCAGACTCACCGCTCATGCGGGCTAGCTTTCCAACTTCTTCGGCTACAACCGAAAATCCTTTTCCATGCTCTCCGGCGCGGGCTGCTTCGACCGATGCGTTGAATGATAAAAGACGCGTTTGAAAGACGATATCATTAATTACTTTTGTTTTTTCTTTAATTTCAGAAATCATACGCACGATTTCAAAAAGTTCTTGCGAGTTATTCTTAACTTGATGGCCGATGCTATCATTACTTGATTTAATTTCTTCGATCGAATGCAGAAGATCCATTAGATCCCCTTTACCCTGCTCGGCCGCTGTTTGTGTTGTTAAAGATAATGTATCAGAACCTTTCGCAGAATCACCCATGGCCATCGCCATTGAATTGATTTCATCCATAGCCGAAGCGGTTTCGTGAATGGCTGAAACTTGCTCGACCGAAGAGCTACTTAGGACTTGAACTTGGTCATGAAGCGTATGAACTGATTCATAAGTTTTCAAAACGTTGTTAGAAATAACACCAGACAAATCAGACAACGATTTAGAAACAGAACGTTGAAAAAAGTAGCCCGTGAAGCAAACAAGAAAAACTAATAAACCCGCGACCCCCGCAAATCCCATGTTCGCTTTCTCTTCGCCCGTTTTGACGGTGACCAACAGTGCTTGCGCCTGTTTGCTTTGCGCCGTTATTGATTTATCCAATTTTTCAAATATTTTTTCGGCTGCGTTTCCTAGCTTTTCTGAATTGATCGAAGCTGTTTTTGCCGCGATCGCTTTACTGACATCGCCCCAATATTTTTTGTAATCATCAAAAGCTGCGGATGATTCTTCACAGCCAGTTTTACACTTGGCTAAAACCGTTGCGAACTCTTTCATGAAACCATCGGTTAACTCGACGCGAATTTGCCGCATATCCGGATCCGTTTCTGAAATAGCAGCCATCGCATTTGAATGGGCTAAAGCAGCCGCTTTAATTAATGAGGCTTGAGACCCCACTTGATCCAAAGTGGTTTCGGTGGTCATAAAAACTTCTTTTAAAGTTTTATTTCCATTCCACATCAAGGCGCCGGTCAGGCCAACCATGAAAAAACCTATTGTTACCACAAGCGCCAACAAACAACGAACGAAACCAATACGCTTAATCACAGTGAACTCCCATTTTAGTTCGAAACTTAAGTATATACTCAGTTAAGTTTATCGGGACCTTCTGATAAGAACTTGACCGAGACCAAAGGTGAGTTCGTGACTGTAGGCAATATTATTTGAAAATCTTGTTTCAATTTGAGACCTCAATAAACAAAAAAAAAGGACTCTTCTAAGAAGAGTCCTTTTTTTTAAATTTAAATTTGTTTGTAAATTTCTAGATTAGAAATCTAAACGTAAATTTGCGTACATAGTTGTGATTTTTTTGTCGTTTGAAGAAATAGAGCCAACAGATAGGCGAGTGTAGCTTTCATCTTGATTATAGTAACCTACGCGTAAAGCTAAATTCTGTTGGAATTTTTTCGTTACGTATAAGTGGTATGCGTTACCCGGAGTTCCGTAGAAGTTCGTTAAATCTTCAGCCGTATTTCCTGTGTAGAATACACCTTTTTTACCGGCAACATACTCAGCTCCGAAGATCCAAGTTGATAAGCGGTAACGTGCAGATACCAAAGTAGTCGATCCGTATGTTGTGTCTTCAGTTAACGTCGTTCCGAATCCAACAGCAGATATACCGTAAAGACCATGAGACTTAACCGCAGTAACTAGTTCGCTTAATGATAAATCGAACGCAGAACCAAGTAATCCCTGCATATCGATCGCTAAAGACGTAGAGTCCGCATCGATTCCAAGTGAAGACGCTGTCGCAGCTGTCGCATTAGAATTATTAGCAAATTCTAAATTTTTGAAAGAATAATGCTGTAAAATAACGTTTACGTTATCTGCAAAACCTAAAGCCGTTGACGAATAGTCAATTTGTTGAGTGTAGAACTGAATCATTGTATCAGTTTTGTTTCCAATCTGACCTGGAGCCGCAGAACCACTTTGAGCAAGTGAATCATTTGTCGGTTGAGTCTGGAAGCCCGCCACATTGTCAACAAACGGAGTGTACAAGAAGCGTAATGCTAAAGTGTGACCCGTTGGCATATATTGATCTAATTTATAAGTTACAGCCATACCATCAAGAACAGAACCATAAGCCATCAAAGGATAAGTTCCTTGACGAGCTTTTCCATCCCAGTAATTAGCTGGTTGACCGTCTGCCGTTGGAAAACGACCGAAAGAGAATACAAAGTTAGAATCAGGAATAGTGATGTCGGCATATGCTTTTTCAACCATAACACCAGAACTTAAATAGTTATCTGAAGCTCTTAAGTCGATACCTTGATTTAAAGTATTTCCTGTAGCAACACCTTGTTGTCTCCAAGAATTGTACATCTTAGTCGTTGTGAAACGAGAATAGAACTTGATGTTGCTTGATACGTTTGCTTCCGCATTCAAAGAAAATCTCATTCTTAAGTAGTTAAGGCCTTTGTTATCAATCGGAGTTGCCGTTGTAACGCCAGCTGCTGATGTCACACTGTCTTGTTTTACGCCGATCTCGTCATAACGAGTATTCAACGTACCGCTGAATGTGAAAACGTTGATACTGCTTTGCGCTTCTAATTCAGATACGCGCTCTTCTAATGTTGGTGCTGCTAACGCCACTGAACCGCAAAGTAAAGTTGAAGCTAGTGCTAGTGCTATATTTTTTTTCATAGAATCCTCTCTAAGGTTTAAACTAAATTATTTTCCGACTTCGGCGCCACTATTGGCTTTCAAACAATCAACTGCTGGGCAACCATCTACAGCAGTTTTGCCACCCGGCGTGCAAGCCATGAATAAGTCTTTCACTAAACGTAATGCGACATCCGCTGCTGGTTTTGGGCAACCTGCTTTTTCTACTGCGGCTTGAACGTCTTCTACTTTTCCAGCATTTGCGTTCGGCGCAAAGCTAATCAATAAGCCGATCATAGCTAATTGAAAAATTATTTTCATTTATAACCTCCATAGTTATCAGCGTTAAGGGTAAATCTTGGATTTGTTTTGTCAATGGTAATTGGTTTACTAGCTAAAACTGGCTCTTTACCTAGGTTGCCTAATTTTTAAATTTTTTGGTTAAGAAAAAAATAAGATTTTTTTATGTTACGATTTTTACAAAGTCATTTAACACTAGCGCTGCCCCGGTAATACCAAAGATTTTGGATTTTTCTAAACTGGCTAATTTCGTGATGACAATAAACTGTTTTACTATCGTTAAAGTAAACTTTGAACTCAACTTGCCCTTGTAAATCTTGCTGACTACTTTTAATAATTTTCAGATCGATAAATTCGACTCGATTCGCCCACTTTTCATTCTCAATAAAGTCTTTTTCGCGCGCCGCCTCGGGAGCCGTCGTATCACGTAAAAATAGAAATTTTTTTAAAGCGAAAGCCGTGTACCTAGCCCTGATCAATTGCTCGGGGGTCGAGGCTTCTTTTTTGCCTTCAATGATCGGCATACAACAATGATAAAGATTAATATCTGATCCACAATAACAAGCCATCTTGATAATTGATGTTAACCGAATCGTCTTCACGTGCAAGTTTTTACACCTGCCAAGCTGTCCACTAGACCTGCGACCACCGCCGATGTCCCAAAGTTCTTTGCATTTCAGCATTAACTGACGCCGTGAGAAAGGTAACAATTTGCGGCCGCTGTCTAAGGAAATGCTTTTCAGTTTACATATAGTTGAACTGCCGCGGTCTCAAAATGGCATATCTAGCAGTGACTACAAAACAAAACCAAAAAGGAATTATACCATGAATAGAAGAATCTTAGCGATAACCGTATCAACTGTTTTGCTTGCAAACTCGATGGCTTTTGCCGGAACTGCGGCTTCTTCAAAGTCCGTCTCAGACTCTGAGATCGATATGCTTTTAGATCAGGGCCAAGAGAAAACAGTCGCTGAATTAATGACGGCCCTGAATCAGGTTATCACTTTAAAAAAGAACCTTGAGCTAGCGGGTCAATCGAATGAAAAAGACCCTGTGATTCAATACGGAAATTATGCAGAAATTCTTTTAAGCGCGATTTCAACTTATTCAATGCATACTCACCTAGCGAATGCCGAAAAATCAAAATTAAAACTGGGTGCAAGTGTTGGGGCCTTATTAATTCACAAGGCGATTGAAATCTATAAAGCAAAAGGTAAATTAGATGCTTCAACGGTATCAGCCCAGATCGTGGCAACGGCTGATCAATTGGATGCAATGGGTGCCATGCCTGAAGAAATCAGCGCACTTCGTGTAAAACTAAATAATCTAAGTGTAGAGCTAATTCAAAATCAGGATAAAATCAGCCAAAAGCTTACAAATTTAAACACGGTCGAAAACGTTGCTTTGATTGCCAACGTGATTTATTTCTCGCTTCACTTGGTTTACCCAAAAGCCGCGAAAGAAGCCGATGGCTTTGTTAAAAACATCTTACCTAAGATTCAAGATATCGCTAAAAAGGGAGCCGATCTTTCTAAAGGTCGAACAGTGGCTTACGGAACAACAGGAGCTATTGGTGGTTCTGATATCTTAAGTATGACTTTAGGAATGTCTTCTAAAGAGGCCCAAGACATTATCACGCAGACCGCACGTAACTTAGATACAGTGGCCGTAGGATTGAACACACAGATCAACGCGCGTAAAGCAAAATAGATGTTACTTAAAATTAAAATATTATTTATTTTAATTTCAATACTGCTTGTGCAGAACAGCGAAGCCCAGCTTCGCTGTTCTGATTTATTTGTTGGTGATAAATACACCTACGCCAAAGTCATCGACAGTATTAATTCCGAAAATAACAAAAACATTTTTAACAACGATTTTGATAAAATATTAAATCCAGATTTAACAGATAAAAATCTGTGGCAAGAATTAAAACTACGCAAACAAGCTTTTTTTCTAGGGCGAAAGCTCAAAGAACTTAAAGATGCCGGCGAATGGAATCAGTACGAATTCGATAATTTCTCGAAAAAACTTTCTAAACTTTCTTATCTCACTGATTTGAACGTTTTAAAAACGATGTCTAAAAATGAACAGATTATTTATTTGCAAGCCCGTCATTCGGCCCTTTCTGAAGGCCTTGAAAATTATTTTTTTAAAAATACCTCGACTCCAATCACAGTTCGTAAAAAAATTTACCATTGGATGATGGTTCCTTTCCAAGCGGTTTGGTGGCGCTGGGTTTTTGCTCCGGCTGTCATGCCTAAGCTACACGGTCGCGTTTTAAGTGCCGAAGACGCTTCGGCTTTATTGTGGGAAGGCCCTCAAAAGCGCGCTGATCTTGTTGATAAGTATTCTTTAAATTTCAAGGATATGCCGGCCTCATTCTATTTGAATATATTCTCAACGGCCCAAGGTAAACACTATTTCAATTCAGCATCGACTTTATATAATTATGGAATTTTAGCGGTGGCTTTAGGAGCTATGCCTATATATGGCTATTTAGCTTTTACGGAAGTGAAGGCGACCGGAACAACGCAAGCCGTGACCATGCTTTCTCCGACATTGAAAAGTTCTGAAGAAGCGGCGCGGGTTAATTACTCTCAACTGGCTGCTGACAAAGATTTGCAAAATACGATTGAACTTGTTCAGTTAAAACTAAAGCGCGAATTAACACCCGAAGAAATCAATCGCATTAAAGCGCGCCAAGCAAAGAAATTAGAGAATAACTTGAATTAATTAAAAAATCTACTGACCAGCCGCCATCTTAATTGCGCCGGCACCATCTAAGTAAAATTGATGTGAACCGTGGCCTTTACTAATCACCGTCGAAACATCCCATCGCACATTTAGGATCATACCCGCTAAAGGATCAGCGGCTGTTCCTTTATTGTAAACACTGTCAACCGACGCTTTTGCATCGAATGTGTAAAGGTAAGATGTAGTCATCGCAACAGGCTCTACTGCCGCATAGCGAATATATTGTCCGACTCCTCGGTAACTGCCGCCCGCAACGACTGTGACCCGGTACGTGAAGTTAACGACTTCGTAACCAAAATAATTTTTGTAGCTGACTTTAATGACTTTCGTTTGCGGATCTTTCCAGTTTTCTAACTGAGTCCAGTCCGCTAAATTTTGCGGTAACGCACTAGCCGCGACATTTTGATAATTTTGAACAGGCTGTCCTTTTTCAACAACGTTCCAAACTTTTGATCCAATATTAATAACTTTATCAACGATCACTTCAGTGGCCTCAAGGGTCGCTACAACTTCAGCGGTTTGAAGCGAAAGCGCACTCACCGCCGCGGCAGAAACCATCTGCTTTTTCTGAGCCATCAAGGGGCTATTTACAATTGGCTGCGCTGGATACTGATCGGTCACATCGACGACTTCAACTTTATCAACAATCGTTAAGTAATCTTTCATTTCTTGCGTCATCGAAGCTAAAAACAATTGAAACGATGTCGAAAGCGGTTTCGATTGTGGGTCGCTATTGACCGTGGCAAACGTTGGCGTAACGGATAAGATCGATAAAACCAGAATAATTTTTTTCATAATTCCCCCATTCGCTTTATAGAACAGACTTTCGCCGGACACAAATTTTCTTAAAATAAACCTAATTATTTTATTTTCTTCGAGTGGCTCTTACAGGCTTGTCTATTCTTTTTACAGTTTGAGTGACGAAAAATGCTGTTGGATCGAAGTTTTCACGGGTTTTCATAGCTAAAATTGGTGTTGTTGAAGCTATTTACGATCAAGAACTTATTAGCTATCGACTTCAAATCTGAATAGTGGCAGACTCCGTTCTTATTATTTATCAGATTTTTAACGGAGAAGATTATGCAAGAGCACGTACCGGTCCAACCACCTAATTCATTTCGAATCGTATTAACAATGAACCGATCGGGCGAAAGAATCGACGCCGTTTTACTACGTGCTTTGCGCGAACAAAACGACAACATTAATTTAAAACACATCTCTCGTGTTCCATTCAAAGATCTATTTCAAGAAGGAAAAATTCTAATCAAAGGCCAAAGAGCAAAAACCTCTTCCACACTGGCCCACGGAACAACCTACGTCGATATCTTAGGGTACTAAAAGGTACCAGCTCACTTTTGGTAAGGCCCCGCGTTAGCACGGAGTTTGCAAACCAGCCGTTTATGGCAAGATTTAACGCTCCTCAATTTTCAGAGTTTCCTTTTCACATCACTGGCCGACGCCATAATAAAGATGCTTTCAATCTAGAGCTTGATTTAGTTTGGACTATATTAACCGAACATCTTTTTCTAACTCATCACTTTTTTGGTCTTAGAATTCACGCGTTTGTTCTGATGCCGAATCACTTTCACTTAATCTGCCGTACGGATCAGGATTTACTTGGAACAGCTTTAGGTTACTTTATGAGAGAAACAAGTAAGACAATGAACTTCTATTCGGGACGTTGCAACCAAAACTGGGGATCAAGATATTATCGATGCGAGATCGCCTCCAATAACTATTATATGAACTGTTACAAGTATGTTTATCAAAATCCAGTACGCGCAAATCTTTCTGAAAGTTGCGAAGACTGGAAGTATTCCACGCTGAATGGTCTTGTCGGTGAATCTCACTTAATTGTTCCGGTAGAGTCCGACACAATCCTATTTTCGGACAAAGGACTGCTTATTAACGAAAATCTGAAATGGCTAAATACTCGCCCCTCAGATGATAATCTTAACGACGTTCGGTCAGCCTTAAAGAAAAGAAATTTCAAATTACCTCAGACTAAAAATAAAAAAACCCACTTTTTAGAAAGTGGGCTTCTTTAACAAATGTTACCAGCTCACTTTTGGGAATGCACCGCATTCCCAAAAGTGAGCTGGTACCTTTTATTCGTCGTCTAATTCGTCGTCGCCGACTACGCCTAGGTTGTACTTTTCGATACGGTAGCGCATTGATCTGAAAGAAATTTTCAGTAGCTTGGCTGCTTTCTTTTTGATTCCGCCCGCTGAGTGAATGGCCTTAACTAGCAATTCTTTTTCGATTTGGCCCATGACTTTGTCTAAATCTAAACCGTCTTCGCCCACATCGATTTCGTTGCTTGATGCCATCTTACGGCCTGAAGGCGTGTTGACCATCGGCGGAAGTGACTCTGGCAACACAGTAGAACCCGCTTCTAAAGCGACGGTTCTTTCGATCATGTTTTCTAACTCGCGCACGTTTCCTGGGTAGTTATATTTTTTTAAAATTTCCATCGCTTCAGTTGAAATTGAAGAGATCGCTTTATTTAACTTATCATTATATTTTTTCAAAAAATGAAGAGCTAACAAAGGAATATCTTCCGCGCGCTCACGTAACGCCGGAGTTCTAATGCCGATAACGTTTAAGCGGTAATAAAGATCCTGACGGAAGCCGCCTTTAGCGACCATGTCTTCTAGATTTCTATTTGTCGCCGCGATGATACGGACTTCAACTTTATTATCATCAGTCGCACCCACACGACGAATAATACGCTCTTGAATCGCGCGTAATAGCTTAACTTGAATTGAAAGTGGTAACTCACCGACCTCGTCTAAGAATAATGTTCCGCCGTCGGCCACTTCGAAAAGACCCGCTTTATCCGAGATCGCTCCGGTAAATGAACCTTTTTTATGACCGAACATTTCTGATTCCATTAAATTTTCAGGAATCGCTCCGCAGTTGATCGTAACGAACGGCTTATCTTTTAAAGGACCATTGTAATGAATCGCTTTAGCCACGACCTCTTTACCTGTTCCTGATTCACCCGTGATCAATACGTTTGTTGGAGACTGCGACACGCGTTTTACTAAATCGAAA
Organism: Bdellovibrio sp.; assembly: GCA_014376935.1. Classification (GTDB taxonomy): domain Bacteria; phylum Bdellovibrionota; class Bdellovibrionia; order Bdellovibrionales; family Bdellovibrionaceae; genus Pseudobdellovibrio. Next base: position 1,082 of record JACMQO010000073.1, on the reverse strand, counting down.
ATCGCATGCATTGCTGGAGAATTTCCGACCATATTCTGAAAAGAGTACTCTTTAACAAGTTCTTTTTTTAGAACGCGCACTTCTGTTTCTAAATTTTTAGAACGTAATGCGTTTTGAATATTCAGTCTGACTTCGTCAATTTTAAATGGTTTTGTAACGTAGTCATACGCCCCCATTTTCATTGCGTCGACCGCTGTTTCAGTTGTACCAAACGCTGTGATCATCATAAACACGATGTCTGAATAAGTATCTTTCACGAACTTTAAAAGTTCGATTCCAGTCATATTCGGCATCTGCATATCTGAGATCACCATATCAAATGTTTTTTTCGTTAACATTTCTTTGGCAACCATTCCGTCTTCGGCTGTCGAAACTTCGTAGCCTTCCTTTTTTAGCATGATCTCTAAAAATTCGCGGATAGATTCTTCATCATCAACCACTAGTATTCGCGATTTCATAAACCCTCTCTCTTTCTTGGTTCGGCCTTGGGCACCAAACTTTTAATGACCCTTATTAGGGAATTTAATTATAAATTCTGTTCCTGCATCCACTTCACTTTGCACATCAATGATCGCCCCGTGGGATTCTAATATCTTATGGGTAACCGCTAATCCAAGCCCTGTTCCTTTAGGCTTAGTTGTATGAAATGGTTCAAATAATCTTTTTTTTGTTTCAGGCTTCATACCTGAACCGTTGTCTGCAATCGACACAAAAACCGCGCCATTTATCTGGTTTAACGAAACCTTCACCTGACGTGGCGAACGCCCTTCCGTGGCCTGAACGGCATTGATAATCATATTTAGAAAAGCCTGTTTTAACTTTTCAGAAAAGCCCAATATTTTTTGATCCGTTAACTGCACCGACCATTCGATAAGATCTGCATATTTAGGATTTAACTTAACGTTCTGAATCGTTTCTTCTAAAAGCATTGTTAATTGAACAAACTGATCAGGTTTTTGCTCCGGCTTGGCATAATCTAAAAATTCAGTAATCAAATTATTTAATCGATCAATCTCTTTCAAAATGATCTTCATTAACTTTTTCTGATCTTCACTTTCAACGTTATCTGTTGTTAGCAATTG
>JACMQO010000072.1 GCA_014376935.1 Bdellovibrio sp. | reverse complement strand
GTTGGACGTCACCGTGGTGCCGGCATGGGCGGCGGTCATGATGAACGCGAACAAACTTTAAATCAATTATTAGTTGAAATGGATGGCTTTGAATCGACAGAAGGCGTGATCTTAATCGCCGCGACAAATCGTCCTGACGTTTTAGATCCTGCTTTATTACGTCCGGGTCGTTTCGATCGCCGTGTCGTTGTGGGTAAGCCAGACTTAAAAGGCCGCGAACATATTTTAGCGGTTCACATGAGAAAAACACCAATGGGTCCTGACGTTGACGTGGTTAAAATCGCGCGCGGAACTCCAGGTTTTTCGGGTGCGGATTTAGAAAATTTAGTCAACGAAGCGGCCTTAGTGGCAGCTCGTGCGGATAAAAAATATTTAGAGATGGATGATTTCGAAAAAGCGAAAGATAAAGTCATCATGGGCGCTGAACGTAAATCAATGGTCATCAGCGACGAAGATAAAAAAGTAACGGCTTATCACGAAGCGGGTCATACGCTTGTGGGTATTAGTTTGCCGGGTTTAGATCCAATTCATAAAGTGACAATTATTCCTCGCGGAATGGCTTTAGGGGTGACGCAAACTTTACCTGAAAAAGAAATGTTAAATTTAACGAAATCAAAAGCCGTCAATATGATTGCTTTCTTATTCGGAGGCCGCGCGGCCGAAGAGTTAGTTTACAAAGAATTCACGACAGGTGCCGGCAACGACATCGAACGAGCCACTTCATTAGCTAGAAGTATGGTCACAGAATGGGGCATGAGTCCTAAATTAGGTCCTCAAGCTTACGAAAAAAGTGAAGGACAAGTGTTCTTAGGAATGCAGTATGGCCAAAAATCGAAAAATTACTCTGATGTTAAAGCTTCTGAAATCGATGCTGAGATCACACGATTTATCGATGAAGGTTACGCTAAAGCGCTTGAAATTTTAACATCTAAGAAAGATGCTTTAGAGCGTTTAACAGCGGCCCTGATTGAATTTGAAACGATTGATAATAGTGAAGTGACGATGCTGGTGAACGGCGCAGAATTGAGCGAGATCGCAAAAATTCGTGCGATTAAGACAGCGGCTAGTGATTCAGTTCATAAAAGCGGTGGAACTGAAAACGTTGATAAAACAGCTCCATTAGGTGCTAAACCATCTGCAGCGACTTAAAGCGTAGATGAATTTTTTTTCTAACTTTATCGAGAATACTCTCTTTATCCTGACACATTTACGGTGGCAGGATTTAGTTGATATCGGGCTGGTGTGGCTGGTGGTTTACCGTTTGCTGAATTTGATTCGCCGAACGGGAACGATCCAGATGCTATCAGGCCTTGGCATTTTAGCGATCGCTTTTGTCGGAAGTCAGTGGTTTGAGTTTTACACTTTAAACTGGCTGCTTGAAAAATTCTTCGCCAATCTTTTTGTGATCGTCGTTGTTTTATTCCAGGGAGAGATTCGTCGAGCACTGGCGCACATCGGAAGTCATCCGCTATTTGCTGACGTTTCATCTGTGATGGAAACACATATCATCGAAGAAATTGCTCGCGGCGTGATTGCCACGGCCCAAAAGGGTTACGGCGCTTTGATCGTGATCGAAAAAGATATTCTTGTTGATTACCATATTGAAACGGGCACCGAGCTTGAGTCAAAAATTTCGGCTGAAATCATTCAATCCATATTTCATCCCCAAGCTCCGATGCATGACGGGGCCGTGATTATTCGTGGTTCAAAAATTATCTCGGCCGGAACTTTTTTACCGTTAAGTAAAAATCCAGCTTTAGATAAAAATTTGGGAACGCGTCACCGCGCTGCGATTGGCCTGACCGAAGAAACTGATGCTTTGGTGTTAGTGGTATCTGAAGAAACAAAATCAATCAGCGTTGTTCTAGGTGGTCACATGTACCCGAACGCTGAACTTTCTGAAGTGCGCCAAGCGCTTTACGAAGTTTTCGGTTTTAAATACAAAAATTATCAGCACGAGGCTCACTTATGAGAAATCAGCACGAGGTGCGTCCGTGAGAAAAAGAGCTTCCGAAAAAATCACATCTTTTACGCAATCTATTTTTGACAATGGATCTTACAAGCTTGTGGCTTTATTTATCGCGCTAATCTTGTGGCTGACGATTTTAGGGCGCAGAGATTTCGTCGTGAATAAAGATATTGAGGTCGACTTCATCGCGGCTGAAAGTTTTATGGTTTCAGGGCAGTCTTCAGATAAAGTGCGCATTAAATTATCTGGGCCGCAACCGTTGCTTAAGAAATACAAAGAAGCTAATCAAACGATTCAAATCAACTTAGCTGATAAGGGCTCGGGGATGTTTGAAATTGATATGACTCCAGCCAAAATTGACGTTCCTCAGGGGCTTAAAATTTTAAGCGTGAAGCCCAGTCAAATTCGTGTTGAAATAACGCCCGTAAAGAATTAGGACATACATCATGAGCACTACACCTGCAGCACCACAAAAATTATTTGGTACGGACGGAATTCGTGGAACTTCAAATCAGTTTCCTATGATTCCAGACGTTGTTGTACGAATCGGCCAAGCGATTGGTTATTTGATCCGCACAAAAAAAATCTCGTCCCCTTCGCAAACAAATAAAGTCGTGATCGGAAAAGACACACGTCTTTCGGGCTACATGATCGAGCAAGCATTATCCAGCGGTTTAAACTCAATGGGAATCAACGTTCAGTTGGTTGGACCTTTGCCAACGCCCGGTATTGGATATTTAACGCGAACAATGCGCGCCGCCAGTGGAATCGTGATCTCGGCTTCTCATAATGCGTATCAAGACAACGGCATCAAAATTTTTGGACCAGATGGTTTTAAATTAGATGATACGTTTGAAAAAGAAATTGAATCCTTAGTGGCCAATACCGATTTAACGAAATTACTTCCGCCAGCCAAAGACGTCGGACGTACGCGCCGAATCGAAGATGCGCAAGGACGTTACATCGTTTACGCGAAAAATGCTTTTCCATTAGAATACACTTTAGATGGATTAAGAATTGTTTTAGATACAGCCCACGGCGCCGCTTACAAAGTAGCGCCGGCTATTTTTGAAGAGCTTGGTGCTGAAGTCATTCACGTCGGTAATTCTCCGAATGGAACGAACATTAATGATAAAGTGGGCGCCCTTCATCCCAGTTTACTTTCACAAGCGGTTGTTCAATACCGCGCTGATGTCGGTATCGGTTTAGATGGTGATGCTGACCGCGTGATCATGGTTGATGAGACGGGTAAAATGATTAACGGAGACCACATTTTAGCGATCTGCGCGCTTCATATGAAAAGCAAGAACCAGCTCAATAAAAATACCCTTGTTGTGACTCAAATGAGTAATTTCGGCTTAGAGCAAGCGATGAATGCGAATGGAATCGAAGTTGTAAAAACCAACGTCGGTGATAAGTACGTGGTCGAAGCCATGCGTAAAGGTGGATTTAACATCGGCGGCGAACAGTCAGGACATTTAATATTTTTAGATTACTCAACGACAGGCGACGGCACAGTTGCGGCACTTAAAGTTTTATCCGTGATGCGCGAAACGGGTAAAAAAATCAGCCAGTTATCGGCTGTGTTTGAAGACGTTCCGCAAGTTCTAATCAACTGCCGCGTGCGAAGCCGCGTCGAACTTGATCAAATTAACGGTTACGACACTTTACTTAAACAGACAGAAGCAGAACTTAAAGGAGAGGGGCGAATATTTATTCGTTACTCGGGCACCGAGCCGTTAATTCGTATTTTAGTCGAAGGCAGTAACAAAGCCAAAATTTCAGCGATCGCGCAAAAGATGGCTGAATTTTTAGAAAAAGAAATTTCGTAAACCATTTTTTCAGAGGTAAATTCAGTGAAACATAAGATTTCTTTAGGTGTGAACATCGATCATGCGGCCACGTTACGACAAGTCCGCGGCAGAACAACTAGCTACCCCGATCTTGTTGAAATCGCGCAGCTTGCAAAAAAAGGTGGCGCTGATCAAATCACGATTCACTTACGTGAAGATCGCAGACACATTCAGGATGCTGATGTCGTTAACTTATGTAAGAAGTCACCGCTTCCGATCAATTTAGAAATGGCGGTCAATTCCGAAATTTTAAAAATCGCTTTAAAGAATAAACCGAGGTGGGTGTGTTTTGTTCCTGAAAAGCGTGCTGAACTAACCACTGAAGGTGGCTTAGATATCAAAAAATGTTTTAAACAAATTAAGAAAATGACGGACGAACTACATAAAAAAAATATTAAGGTTTCGTTTTTTATCGAACCATCGATCGAACAAGTTGAATTATCGGCGCACGCAGGGGCTGATGCAATTGAATTTCATACCGGACATTGGGTTTTAGCGACAGGCGCAAAAAAAAATCAAATTTGGGATCGACTCGTATCTTCGGCTGATTTAGCGAACTGGCTCGGGTTACGCGTTCACGCAGGCCATGGGCTTGATTACGCGCACGCCAAATCGATCACGAAGCTTAATTTTTTACAAGAAGTGAACATTGGTCATTCATTGATCTGTTACGCCTTAGCCGAAGGGCTTCAGGCTGTAACAAAAAAAATGAAAAATGAACTCAAATAAAAAAATAATTTTAAAAAAAGAAATTGAATCCCCACAGCAATTGCAAGAAATCGTTTCTTTTTTAAAGCCTTTACTTCAACCGAAGACGTGCTTTTTATTAACCGGTGATTTAGCTGCAGGAAAAACCACTTTTGTGAGGCTATTCTGTGAAAGTTTTCAAATCACGGGTGCGGCTTCACCGACATTTGCTCTTCATCATGTGTATTCAAATCACGATTTAATCATTGATCACTTCGATCTTTACCGCTTACAAATAGCTGAAGAAGTCGAAACTTCGGGAGTTTGGGAAGTTTTAGCTCGATCTAAAAGTTTAGTTTTTATTGAATGGCCGTCTCGAATTGATCTCCAAGATTTACCTTTAGACTTAAAAATATTTGAGATTATTTTCGAAAAAATATCTGAAACGAAAAGAATTATTTCGGTTTACGAGTTTAATTAAGCTGACTCTTTAGCTAGATCTTCAAGTAAAGTTTGATCGGTTTCAGCTAAATTTTTTGTTTTTAAGCCGACTAAGAAACCAACCGTGTCGTGGCCACGCTTTAAAGGTGTGATGCAGGCATATTTAAAATCACGAATTGTAAATCCCAGTTGATTGATATTAAAAGACTCTGAACTTCCGCTGTCTAAAACTTTTTTGAACGGATTTTCATCGGTTAAACCATAAGCAAAAAGTTGCGTATTTAAGTTCTGGTTTTGAAGATCGGCATCCATTTTAAACACTTGTGTTCGTCCAGAAACAATTTTTAAAACCATGTAGGCGTCAAATTGTTTGCGCGCCTCGAAACAGTACTCTTCATGACGTTCTGATAGGTAATCCCACATCGACATACTAGCCGTGGCTGCGGGTGAAACTTCTGCCATCATCGAATTTTCAGAGTTATATTCAGATACTTCATTATGTTGTTTTGCATCTGTCGGATTGGGTTTCGTCTCTGGAGTCGCAGACACCGGACTTAGTAGCGACGCTGAATTAAACTGTAAAATCGGAGCTGCCATGTTGATGTCAATTCCGTCTAGTAAAGCCATGGCGTCCGTACTTGATTCTTCCGCTCCGCTTTGTGTTCCTTCAGCTAAAAGGTCTTCTGAGGCGTCGTGCGAAAAAACTTTCGCTGCAAAAGATGATAAGATCTGCGGTGACGCTAAAATAAAAATGGCTTTAGGAATTTGAATCAGTTTTTCATTTTTTTCTAAGCCGATCACGATCAGGTTATCTTCCCAGACATCAATGGGAATTAAATCTTCATTCCAAAAATTGTAGCTGGCAAAATTGGCGTAAGTGGATTGGGCTTTTTGTAGAAGTTTGTTTAAATCAACGGTTTCAATTTTATCCTGAAGACTGGCGCAATTGATTTCTTCAGTGATCCAAAGGCGATATTTCTTCCAACTTAAGATGTCTTTTTCAAGCGAAAGGCGAAGACGTGACTTATTTAAGGCGCTTAAATCCAACGTCGACATTTTTTCTTCAAGATCAATAGCCTCTTGAATGAAAACTTCTTCCCAATTTAGCTTCGCTTTCACGTAATTCATACAGGTTATTTATCGGTATTTGATCAGCCATTCTTGAAAAAACTATAATGCATTAACCTTTGTTTAACCAAAATGCGTCTAACAAACAGGGGAGGGTTCATTTTATGCCTGATAAAATAGCTATCTTATTGATATTACTGGTTTTATTATTGTCCCCAAGGCCACACGACAATGCCAAATGGGATGTCGCACCAAGCTTCAAAGAGTCTATCTTTGATAAAAAGCAAGACAAAGGTCCGGTCTTCAATCCGCTCAGAGAAAAACCGTACATGAAAAGAATGTATAAAGCCTAAGGTAACACCTTAAACCTATTCAACTATTCTAAATTCGTGTACATACAGACGCTATGCCGTCAGTCTTAGAAACACAAAAACAGTCACGCGTTTATTTAGATCATAACGCGACAACGCCGCTTGCGCCGTCTTTGAAACAAAGATGGCCAGACTTGTTTGAGCTGTGGGGAAATCCATCTTCAATTCATACGGACAGTCGTCCTGCGAAACAATGGTTACGTGAAACACGGCAAAAGATCGCGACGATCTTAGGAAGCTCTTCATTAGAAATTATTTTTAATTCTGGCGCCAGTGAAGGTAACAATACGGTTTTAAAATCGGTTTGGAATTTCGTTTCAAAAAATGGTTCGGGCGGTGAAACATCTAGAAATGAATTCATCATCAGTCAAATCGAACATCCAAGTGTGATTAAAACGGCCGAGTACTTAGAATCCTGCGGCGCCGTTGTTCATTACGTTCCAGTTTCGAAAACGGGTGTTTTAGATTTAGATTTTATTAAAAGTAAACTTTCAGAAAAAACGGCTTTGGTTTCGGTGATGTACGCGAACAACGAAACGGGCACCGTTTTTCCGATCGAACAAATTTCTAAATTAGCCCATGACGTCGGTGCATTGATGCACGCGGATTGCGTTCAACTTTTTGGAAAAAGCACGGTTGATTTTAAAACCTTAAATGTTGATTACGCGACTTTCTCGGCTCATAAGTTTTATGCCCTTAAAGGAACTGGTTTTACGTACGTCAAAAAGAATAGCCCTTGGGTTCCCTTAATTCACGGTGGTGGTCAAGAACGTTCACGCCGTGGTGGAACCGAAAACATTTTAGGTATCGCCGCTTTAGGAATCGCATTAGAAAATTTTGACCAGCTTGAAGAAAAAATAAATACGATGACTCAGCTTCGAAATAAAATGGAGCAGCAAGTTCTAGAACTTATTCCGGAAGTCTCGATTACCTGCGCAGACAGCGCGCGCTTAAGTAATACATCTAGCTTAGTCATCAACGGCGTTGATGGTGAAACGCTCTTGATGAGTTTAGACCTAAAAGGTTTTGCGGTTAGCACCGGCGCTGCCTGTAGTAGTGGTAACCCCGAGCCAAGCCCAGTTTTATTAGCGATAGGTCTTACGCGTGATCAGGCGCAAAATTCCTTACGGGTTAGTCTGGGTTGGCACAACACCGAACAAGAGATTGAACAATTTGTAAAAACGCTTGAAGCCACGGTAAAAAAACTAAGAGACATCAACTCAAAAGAAAAAAATTATGACATCTAATCAAAATGAAAATTTAATCCTAAAACCAAAAGGCCAATCAAAAGGCCGCGTTCTTGTGGCAATGAGTGGCGGCGTCGATAGTTCTGTCGCTGCCGCCTTATTAGTCGAGCAAGGTTACGAGGTCGTGGGCGCCACAATGCAAGTGTGGGATTATACAAATTGCGATATCACCGAAGGAAATGGAACCTGCTGTTCAAGCCTAGACGTTGATGATGCAAGGTCTGTAGCAGATCGGTTAAATATTCCATTTTACGTTTTAAACTGCGAAGCAAAATTCAAAGCGTCGGTGATTGATCCTTTTATTAACGCCTACCTTCAAGGGCAAACACCGCTTCCATGTGTGAATTGCAACACGTACTTAAAGTTTGATCATTTAGTTAAAAAAATGAATGAACTTGATTGCGATTATTTAGCAACCGGTCACTACGCGCAAATCGTGTACGATGATAACAAGAAAGCCCACATCGTGACGTCGACGGATGATTGGAAAGATCAAACGTATTTCTTATTCACGATCGACCCGAATATTATTTCTAAGCTTCTATTCCCGATCGGGCATTTGAAGAAGCCTCAGGTTCGTGAAATTGCCGAACAAAAAGGATTAGTTGTCGCTAAGAAAAAAGACTCAACCGGCATTTGCTTTGTTGGTTCAAAAGGCTACGACCAATTTTTAAAAGAAAATGTTTCGGCAGCCATTTTAAATACCAAAAAAGGATTACTTAAACATTTTCCAGATGGCGAAGTGATGGCTAAACATGAAGGTATCCATAACTACACAATCGGCCAAAGTAAGGGCTTAGGGATGACGTATCACGAAAAACTTTTTGTGATTCAAATCGATGCCGCTGACAATACCGTTTGGGTGGGTGAAGAAAAGCATCTGATGAAGTCAGAAGTACAAATTATTGAAACGCATTTACTATCTGATGTTACTGACGGTGGCGTTTACGACGTTAAAATTCGTTATCAACACAAAGGTCAAAAGGCTAAAGTTATAAAAACTGACCGTGGATTTAAAATTCAATTTGAAGAACCGCAACGTGCGGTCACTCCTGGTCAGGCAGCGGTGATTTATCAAAATCAAAAATTAATAGGTGGCGGATGGATCACGTTGACGTAAAAACGCAAGCCTCTGATTTTGTCGTGCACACGTTTGGTTGTAAGGTGAATACTTACGACTCGGGCCTTATTCAGAAAAACTTGAAGCAAAATTCAACACATACTTTAAATGACGGCAAAGAATCGGCTCCGGCTAAGATTCATATTCTAAATACCTGCGCGGTGACGTCCGAGGCGACTCAGCAGGCCGTCCGCATGATTCGTAAAATTAAATCGACACAGCCGTTTTCTACGATTGTGGTAACAGGTTGCGCGGCGCAAGTTGATACCGATTCATTTAAAAATTTACCGGGTGCAGATCTTGTCGTGGCCAATTCGCATAAAGGATTACTGCCGCAAATTTTAGATCAGTATTTTAAAGGTGAAGTAAAAGATAAAGTTTTTAAATCAAATATTTTTCATAAAGAAGAACTTGAAGCTGATGGTGGAACCGAAAATGTTCACACCCGAAGCTTTTTAAAAATTCAAGATGGTTGTAACAGTTTTTGCACGTTCTGTATTATTCCATACGCGCGCGGTAAAAGTCGTTCGATCCCGATTCAAATTCTTGTTCAAAAAATTAAAGAACTTGAAGCGCAAGACATCAAAGAAGTTGTTCTAACGGGCGTGCACATTGGTGATTACGAAGATCAAGTATTGGGTCAAAAGAAATATCTAGAAGACTTAGTTGAAGCTGTTTTACAACGAACGACGATTGGTCGTATTCGTTTATCATCACTTGAGCCTATTGAAGTAAGCCCCCGTTTGTTAGAGCTTTATTCTAATCCAAGATTGTGCCCGCACTTTCATATGAGCATCCAAAGTGCTGATACGGAAGTTCTGGCCGGGATGAAACGTAAATACACGTCAGAGCAAGTGCAGGACGCGTTACATAAGATTTCTGAAAAAGTACCTGGCGTTTTTGTTGGAATGGATGTGATCGCCGGCTTCCCAACAGAAACAGACGAACAATTTGAAAATACCTACAAAGTTTTAGCCGAAACGCCGTGGACGCGGTTACATGTGTTCCCTTACAGCGAACGCACCGGAACGCGCGCGGTGGCCTTGAAGCAAATTCCTTTTCATAAACGGAAAGAACGTGCGGCCCGGCTTCGTGAATTAAGTCTTCATCGTCATCAAAGTGAAGCCTTAAAGCACGTCGGTACCGTCAAGCAGACATTAATTTTTAATACGACATCAACTAAGACTGATGGTCTTTCGCACGACTACTGGCCGGTTAAATTAGATTTAGGTGATCAAGATCGTTTGGTTTTAAATAATCAAGTGCGCGCAGTTAAAATTTACGATGTTCAGTTAACGAATTCGGACGTGATTCTTTTAGGGCGGTTAGTTCATGCTGAAAACTAAAAAGAAGTCGCTTGAAGAGCGTATGTACTACACCTTTAAAAATAAAGACCTTTTGACTGAAGCGTTAACGCATAAAAGTTATTGCGTGGATGTGAACCGTCATAAGCCTTATAACGAACGTTTAGAATTTTTAGGCGATTCGATTTTAAATTTTGTGATCGCCGATGACCTTTACAAAAAGTTTCCAAATGATGACGAAGGTTACTTAAGTAAAAAGCGGGCTAGTCTTGTGAATCAGGTCACATTGAATCAGTTAGCGCTGAATTGTGGTTTAGCCGAAGAGATGATCATGGGTCCGGGCGAGCGTCGGCAGAATTCTCATTTAAAGCCCCGCATCTTAGCTTCGTGTTTTGAGGCCGTGATCGGCGCGATTTATTTTGATTCTAATTTCGAAAAAGCGACCGAATTTATTTTACATCATTTTACAGATTTAAATTTTAAGCTCGACGATGAGTCTGGGTACGAAAAAGATTATAAAACGCGTTTGCAAGAGGTCACGCAGAAATTCAAAATGGGAACTCCTATTTACGAGTTAGTGATGACGGCTGGGCCTTCGCATAAGCCAAGCTTTTTAGTTTGCCTTAAATTAAATGACGAAGAAAAAACGCGTGCTGAAGGGGCTACTAAAAAAATGGCCGAACAAATGGCCGCTCAAATATATTTAAATATTTTAAATAAAGAATTAAATCTAAAATTAAGTCTGAATGCAGGCACGGAGAAAGTATGAGTTTTAAAGCAGGGTATGTAGGTCTTATTGGTCAGCCAAACGCAGGTAAAAGTTCTTTGATGAATTTTATCATCAAAGAAAAGGTATCGATTGTGACGAATAAGCCGCAAACGACCCGTCGTCGTATTCTAGGGATTCACACCGAAGAAGGTAAATACCAAATGGTGTTTATCGATGCACCGGGCGTGATAAAAGCCGAAAAGGGCTTGAATTCATTCTTAGAAAGAGAAGCGCAAGACGTGATTAAAGAAAGTGATATTCTGTTAGCAGTTTTAAATTTAGATCAAAAATCAGCTGAAGATGCAGAAGCCATCATCAAGATGGTGACACACTCAAGAAAACCTTGGTTGGGTGTGATTACTAAAGTCGATATGGAAGACAAAGCCCATCGTATTTTGATCTTAAAAGATTTGATCGAAAAAAATGGTGGTAAATACATCGTGATGTCGATTGAACGTGATCAAGAAGAATATAGAAAAGAATTACTTACAAATATCGAAGCGATTCTACCAGAATCAACTCACCCGTTATTTGAGCCTGATATGTACACCACAGAAAATATGAAAGACCTTGTGGCTGAAATTGTGCGTGAACAGTGCTTCGATAATTTAAATTACGAAATTCCGTATCAGTTAGCCGTCCAAGTCCGTAAGTACGACGAAGACGCAAAACCTTGCCCTAAGATCTACGTTGATATTTTGGTTGCAAAAGAAAGCCAAAAACCGATTCTAATCGGTAAGGGTGCCGAGTTAATTAAAAAAATAAGCCAAGCTAGCCGTAAAGAAGTCGAAAAGCTAGTTGGAGAAAAAGTGTTTCTTGAGCTTAATGTCGTCGTTAAAGACAACTGGTTTGAGCATTTACAAACGATGAAGGAATTAGGTTATGTCATTGAACGAAAATAGTGCACCCGAAGGCTCAGAATTAGAAAATTATGGAACGGCGTTTGCTTCGAAGGTGGCCATCATTGGACGTCCCAACGTTGGAAAATCAACGTTATTTAATATTTTAACAAATTCGCGTAAATCAGTTGTTAAAAATCAACCAGGCGTGACTCGTGATATTATTATCGAGCCTGTCGATATTTGGGGTAAGAAATTTGACTTGATCGACACGGGCGGGGTGACAGAGTCGCAAGATTTGTTCTCTAAATTAATTCGCGAACAAGTGAAAGAATTTTTATTCTCGGTTGATTTTATTATTGCAGTGATGGATGGCCGTATTGGTTTAGTGCCCGAAGATCGCGATATCATTAAAATCGCGAAGCAAACAGGTAAGCCCATTTTGTTAGTGATTAATAAAGTTGATAAACAGCACGAAGAAGAAATTGCGAAAGCCGATTTCTACGAATTTGGTCTTGATGTTGTATCAGCTTCGTTTGAGCAGCGTTTTGGTGTTTCTGAAATTATGGAATGGATTCACGGGCGTATTCCAGAGCAAGTCGCTCATACTAAAGAAGGCATGAAGATCGCCATGGTCGGAAAGCCAAACGTCGGAAAAAGTTCTTTATGTAATCGTCTTTTAGGCGTGCACCGAATGTTAGTTTCTGAAGTAGCTGGAACTACGATCGATTCGGTCGATTCTCCGTTTATTTATAACGAGAAAAAATACATCATCGTGGATACGGCAGGTCTTCGTAGACAAGCTAAACGTGAAGAAGGATTAGAGATCATCTCGGCCTTTAAATCGAAAGAGGCTATTCGCAGAGCCGATATGATTTTGCTGGTGATTGACGGCGTTGAAGGCCCATCAGAGCAAGATGCTAAGATCATGCAAGCGATTCTTGATGATCACAAAGGTGTGATTATCGTCGCGAACAAATCAGATCTAGCGGGTCAAGAATTTGAAGATTACCGCGATCGTTTCCGCGCTCAAGTTTTAGAAGTATTCCATTTCTTCGTGGATGTTCCGGTTGTGTTTACTTCGGCTGAAACGGGTGCGGGTATTCAAGACTTGTTTAAGTTGATTGAAAAGGTAACGAACAATATTAACTTCCGCGTTTCAACGCGTGAGTTAAATGACTTCTTCTTTGAAACAATCCGTAAAACTCCGGCTCCGGTTTGGGGCGTGAAAGACGTCAAGTTCTATTACTTAACTCAGACCTACCAAAAACCACCGGCGTTTATTGCATTTGCGAATCATCCAGATGGCGTAACACCATCGTATCGTCGATTTCTAATAAAACACTTAAAAGAAGAGTTTAAACTTCAAGGAACACCTATCCGCATTTTCTGTATGAAAACTAGAAAAGGTGGAGAAAAACATCACGGCGAAAGAGAGCGCGATGAGTAAAAAGTCCTCGTGGCGAAGCAGATTATCATTTTATCTGTTAGCCATAGGTAGCGCCTGTGGATTAGGAAACCTTTGGCGGTTTCCGTACATCGTTGGTGAAAACGGTGGTGGCGCTTTTATTTTGATGTACGTTTTTATCGCGCTGACGGTTGGTTTAACTCTGTTGATTGCAGAACTGATGTTAGGTCAGTACTTCGGCGCTAGTATCTTAGTCGTTTCAAAACGGGTGGCTTCGCAGCAAAAAAAACCCTACCATTTGTTTGGTTGGTTAAGTCTTTGTATCACGGCCGTGACACTGGCTTATTATTCGGTGATCAGCGGTTGGGTTCTACATTATCTAGTTCAGTTTTTAATGACCGCATTTCATAGCCTTGATTCGTCAGGCGTGGCCCAAATTTCGATGGGATCACTGTATCAAAATTCGTGGCTTCAATTTCTATTAGCCAGCGTGCACTTATTAATTTCGGTCGTGATCGTCGTGAAAGGTTTTAGTGATGGGGTCGAGCGTTGGATCACGTCATTACTTCCTTTGTTCGGATTGTTAGTCATTATTCTTTTAGTAAAGTCATTGTCGTTAGATTCAACCCCTGACGTTTTACGTTTCTTATTTTATCCTGATTTTTCGAAGTTAACTTGGGCGTCGCTGGGGCATGCGATTGGTCACGTCTTCTTTACGCTTTCTCTTGGTTTTGGAACTATGGTGACGTTCGGTTCCTATTTTAAAACCGACGAGCATTTGCCAGGTATGGGTTTTCGCGTGGCTGTCGTAGATACGGTGATTTCGTTATTAGCCGTGTTATTAATATTTCCAATTGCATTTTCTAGTTCAAAAGAAACATTAACTGACCCCAGTTTATTGTTTGAAGTTTTACCGCAGTTTTTATCAAAAGAAAAAAGCGGAATGTTCTTTGGTTTAGTTTTCTTCTTCTGTTTATGGCTTGCAGCTTTAAATGCTAGTATTGGCTTATTAGAAACGATCACGGCCAATTTAGTCGAGAAAAGACCTGATTTAAAAAGGTCACGATCAGCCTGGATTTCTGGGTTTGCAATTCTATTTATTACAGTTTTTCCGGCGTTTTCAGGAACTTTATTTAAAAATGTGAAATTAAAAGGGCACGGTCTTATCGAAGTATTAGATTCTTTTTTAATTAACGGATTTTTACCAATCGCGGGTCTAGGTATGGTGATTATTTCTCTTTTAGCTTTAAGTGAAATAGATCGTAAAAAACTATTTATTAACGAAAACAGTCCAACCAGTCACAGTATGTATTCACATTGGAAGTTTTCTTTAAAATGGGTCGTGCCAAGCGCGATCATCTTGGGGATCGCGTTGCAGGTCATTAGTTTTTTCCTTTAAATAAAAGTTGAAATTCTTTAGAAGCCAGCCATGATTTAAGGATGAATTCTTCAAAACAAAAAGCGTCTTCTTTTTCGTCCTATCAAAAATTTGTGATTGCAGTCTTGGCATTTTTGCAATTCACCGTAATTCTAGATTTTATGATTATGTCGCCGTTGGGGGCGACGATGATGCCGGCGCTGAATATGACAACCGCGCAATTTGGATTGGCAGTTTCAGTTTATGCTTTTAGTGCGGGTATTGCGGGGCTTTTAGCAGCGGGTTTTGCTGATAAGTTTGATCGTAAAAAACTTTTACTTTTTTTCTACTGCGGTTTTGTTTTGGGAACGTTATTTTGCGGGTTGGCAAATACGTTTCACTTTTTGCTGTTTGCCCGATTGGTCACAGGCCTTTTTGGTGGCGTTGTTGGGTCAATCGTTTTTGCGATTACAACGGACTTGTTCGAATTTCAATTGCGAGGTCGTGTGATGGGATTTATTCAGACTGCGTTTGCGGCCAGTCAAATTTTAGGAATTCCCATCGGCCTTTATATTTCAAACCTATGGGGTTGGCATGCTTCGTTCCTAATGATCGTCGGAGTTAGCGTGATCGTAGGCTGTGCTATTTTTAAATTTTTAAAACCAATTAATGAACATCTGAAAATCCATTCAGATAAATCGGCTTTTGGTCATTTGCAAAAAACCATTTCGAATCGTCGGTATTTACAGGCCTTCGCAACGACAGCCTTGTTGTCGATCGGTGGGTTTATGCTGATGCCGTTCGGAAGTGCGTTCACCGTCAATAATTTAGGAATTCATATCGAAAAATTGCCTTTGATTTATTTAGTAACGGGTATTTGTGCGATTTTTATGGGTCCAATTATCGGTCGAGCCAGTGATAAATTTGGTAAATACAAAACTTTCGTTTTCGGAACGACGGTCAGCGTGATTATGGTTGTGATTTACACAAACCTTGGTGAAACGCCGATTGAAATTGTGATGCTAGTGAATGCATTGATGTTTGTCGGTATTTTTTCGCGAATGATTCCTTCGCAGGCTTTGATGTCGGCTATTCCGTCTGCGGATAGTCGTGGATCTTTTATGTCGATCAGTTCTTCATTGCAGCAGATATCAGGCGGATTTGCATCTGTCGTTGCTGGGTTAATTGTTGTTCAAGGAATTGACGGTAAGCTTCAACATTTTGATACGATTGGTTATGTGATGGTGGGAACAGCTTTGATTACAGTATTTCTAATGTACTTCATCCATAAAGCCGTGCCCGAAACTAAAAATTAACGCCGATGATGGCCGAGAGATCGTAAAGATCTCCGTCGATCGTTGGTTTAATTGGAGATTGGGCTGGGGTCGGTGATCCGATTGCAGTTTCGTCGATGAAGTGTTTATTTTCATCGGCGAATTGCACGTAGTGATAAGTTCCTTGAAATCCAAAGTAAGCGCGTCTTCTAAGTAAAGGAATTTCAAGCCCTAAACCAGCTTTAAACCCGATCACGCTGTCAGGATCTGCGGCGACTTGATTTGATAGGTTGTAAGTTCTTTTGTACTGACCAGCGCCAACGATGACATAAGGATTTAAATCTGCCAAACCGCGCGTTACATTTTCGGTATTAAAATAGTATTTTACGTTTAAGTCGATCGTCTGAATATTCACAGAACCCGAGTAGGTATTTTTAGCTTGAGTATAAGTTTTATCAGTAAAACTTTGAAATTGAACGTTGTGGTCACCCATCGAAAAACCAAGTGATCCGGCAATTTGCATATCAAAGAAATAACTAAATTGAACGCCGTAAATTGCGGCCCCCGTGTAGGCTTCGGTCATTCCGCCGCCCGAAAAGCCGCGATAACCCAGTTGCAAGCCTAACGTTAAATAACGGCCATTTTTAAAAAAATTGATATCCGCTTCTTCGTCGGCATCCTGTTCGAACTCGTTATAGTCAGAAAACGGATCAAAGGCTTCGTCCACTTCAGTCGATTGTGCCCACGCGTGGTGGTGGTATAGGCTGATTAAAATGGCCGCACAGGCCACAATTTTTTTAAATAAGGATAACTTCACTTACGTAGTTTGATAGCAACTAGCCTTCAGGACTACAAAAATTTAATAAGCTCTTCTTTAGTCCTGAAGCGTTACAGAGGATTCTTTGTTGTCGAAATATCTGAGGAGCTGTTATTTTATTTTCAATCTGAGGAGAACGTTTTGATCGACTACAAAAAATCTGGTGTCGACATTCAAACTGGCGACGAATTAGTTTCGTGGCTGCAAAATTCTGATTCTCCCTCTACAACTGCCTCTACCTTAAAAAATATTCCTTCAGACGTACCTGACTTTAAAAAACGGGTTGTCTCGGGCATTGGTGGCTTTGCGGCGTTATTTGATGGTCGTTTTCAGACCATGAAGAAACCACTTTTAGTTTCTTGCACCGATGGAGTTGGAACTAAAGTTAAAGTGGCGGCGTACTTCAAAGATTATTCGACAGTGGGCCAAGATTTAGTCGGTATGTGCGTCAATGATTTAATCTGCACGGGCGGAACACCTTTATTTTTCTTAGATTACTATGCGGTTGGAAAATTAGATTTAAACGCGGCTCAAAGTTTTTTGACTAGCATCAAAAAGGCGTGCGAAAAGTCGCATTTAGTTTTAATTGGTGGTGAAACGGCTGAAATGCCTGGTGTGTACCAAGAATCAGATTTTGATTGCGCCGGGTTTTCAGTGGGAGTCGTTGACGAAGAAAAAATGTGGGGCGCACACAAAGTTAGCGCGGGCGACAAAGTACTAGGCATCGAAAGCTCGGGCTTTCACAGTAATGGTTATTCGCTCTTGCGCAAAGTTTTTGAAAATGAATTTGATCAGTATAAAGAATGGCTCATGAAACCCACGCAGTTATACGTTGAAGCGGCGATGAGCGTGAAGGCATTTGATATCCATGCGGCGGCTCATATTACGGGTGGCGGAGTAGAAAATATCCCACGCGTTTTGCCGGCCCATTTGAAAGTCAGATTAACTCAGTGGGAATTACCAGAGTGTTTTAAAGAAGTTCAAAAAAGATCGGGTCTTTCATTAGAAGAGTTAAGAATTACCTTTAACTGTGGAATAGGCTTTGTGTTGATTTTGCCCCAAGCTGAACTAAAAAATGTTGAATCGAAAATTAATGAATTAGGGCTAAAAACATATCATTTGGGCGTCGTCGAAGACAGATCGCCCGCTGAAATTCAGCAGGAGATTCATGTTGTCTGGGATTAGAAAGCCAAAAAGAAATGCGGTTTTCATCTCAGGTCGAGGTTCGACCCTTCAAGCGTTATTAGAAATGCACCACCAGTTTGATATAGGCCTTATTGTCACCAATAAAAGAAATCTTATAGGCGAATTAAAAGCCAAACGTTTTGGCAAACCTATTTTCTTTTTTTCTAAAAATACAAATTATTCTGAATTAACGACAGTTCTTAAAAAATACAAAATAGATCAAATTTTTTTAGCGGGCTTCCTGCGACTTTTGCCTGAAGATTTTGTTCACGCGTGGTCAAATCGCATCTTTAATATTCATCCAAGCCTTCTGCCAGCTTTTTCAGGGCTTGATTCGATTGAAAAAAATTACCATGCAAAATTAGATATGGGTGTTACAATTCACGTAGTTAACGAAATGATGGATGAAGGACAGATCGTTTTGCAGAAGCGATCCGTCAGCGAGGCTTCAGTAAAAAGCTTATCACTAGCGCAAACTCAAGTCTTCGTAAGACGAACCGAACAATATCTACTTCGTGAATTTGCATTAAGAAGGACGTTATGAAAGTTGCCTACATTGGTTATGACTTAAGTGGAGTTCGAACGAACTCTTTTTTTGCCGGTAAAAATATTCAAGTAACTTATTTTTTACGTCATTCGAGCGTCAATCCAAGTTATAAGCCATTAAATCAAACCCCTATTTTGACAGACGATTTGATGATTAGTACCGAGCCTTCGGATC
The DNA here is from genome assembly GCA_014376935.1 of Bdellovibrio sp. Taxonomy (GTDB): domain Bacteria; phylum Bdellovibrionota; class Bdellovibrionia; order Bdellovibrionales; family Bdellovibrionaceae; genus Pseudobdellovibrio. The sequence continues at coordinate 9,558 of JACMQO010000072.1, read as the reverse complement.
GAACGGTCGTTGAAAACTATTATTTTGATAAAATTAAAAATAATTACAAGTTTTTAGAATCTGAAATCGGTTCTAATGCGGCCGTGATCGAATCGGGGGCGGCTGAAAAAGCGCAGGCGAATTCAAGCGTTGTTCAAAGCTTACAAAGTATCATCGATATTCAATATGATTCGAAAAACAAAAAGGTCTTAATTGAAATTGAAAAACATGGAGTTGAAGAGTTTGATTTTTTTCTAACTGAACAACATGCTTTATTGTCGTTAGAGCTTGAGAAAAAGAACATTCATCTATTTAGTAAAAAAATGAAAACTCCATTTGTTTGGACGACGTTTAACTATAAGGTTGAATACGCGAAACAAATTCAATTTCAAATGGCGAATTCTTCGTTCTTTATTGTGATTGATTCGGATCGTGAATTTACGACTGATAATTGGATGCATTCTCAGCTGCAAAATGATCAGCTTCACGTTTCTTCGTTTCAGCCCTATACGCAGCTGATGAATCCTGCTTTTCAAAAATTTGCCAGTGAAAGAATTCAGGATCAGCTTGCGGATAAGTTAAAATTTATTCAAATTAAATCGTTAGAAGGTGTGACTTTATCAACGGTAGATTCAGGTTATAAAAATGCAAGTACACTGATGAAAGCTTCGACGGCTATTCCTAATTTTTCATTTTGGACAGACGCACAGATCGAAGCTTACATGCAAGCCCACATCATCAAAAAAATTAATAAAATCAATTTAAATAGAAATCTAAATGCAGCGCCCGAGGTCGAATTATGATTGAACGTTACTCAACCCCCCCCATGACAAAGCTTTTTGCAAAGGAAGCGCGTTTTGAATTTATGAAAGACGTTGAAGTTACGTGTGCTGAAGTTCAAGCTAGTCTTAAATTGATTCCGAAGGCAGCCGCTTTAAAGATCAAACAAAAAGCAAAATTTCAGGTCGAGCGAATAGATGAAATTGAAAAACAAACCAAGCACGACGTGATCGCCTTTGTTTCTAACTTGGCTGAAAATATTGGACCAGAAGGGCGTTTCGTTCATTTTGGTTTAACCAGTTCCGACGTTTTAGATACGGCTTTAAGCTTACAGTTAAATGCTGGGTTAGAGATCATTTTGAAAGAAGTTTTTGCACTAGAAAAAACGTTATTATCTTTGATTAAAAAACATAAAAATACGATATGTGCAGGACGGACTCATGGAATCTATGCCGAAATCACGACGTTTGGGTTTAAGCTAGCCGGCTTTCACCAAGAGCTTTTAAGAAATAAAGAGCGTTTGATTCGCGCGCAAAAACAAATTCTGATCTGCAAATTAAGTGGCGCAGTGGGAACGTCTTCGGCTTTACCACTGGCTTTTGAAAAAAAGGTCGCCAATAAATTGGGTCTTAAGGTTGAGCCTTTTGCAACTCAAGTTGTACCGCGTGATCGTCATGCTGAAGTCATTACCGCCTTAACTTTCTTATTTGCGGGGTATGACCGCTTAGCGATCGAGCTTAGACATTTACAGCGAAGTGAAGTCAGCGAAGTGATTGAAGGTTTTACGCCCGGCCAAAAGGGATCGTCGGCGATGCCCCATAAAAAAAATCCGATCAGTGCCGAAAATATTTCAGGATTGGCTCGTCTGATGAAAGGCTACGCGCAAACGGCCATTGATAATATTTCTTTGTGGCACGAAAGGGATATTAGTCATTCATCCGTTGAGCGGGTTATTTTTCCGGATTGTTTTCAGTTAACTCACTATGCAACCGGTCGGTTAAATTCTTTACTTCAAGGTTTGTATATCGATTCAGAACGCATGCTAGAAAATACCCATGAATTAGGTGGGGTTTTATATTCGTCTCATTTGTTACTTCATTTAGTTGAAAAGAAAAATATGTCCCGCGAAGAGGCGTATAAGGTTGTTCAACAATTAGCACACACCTTACAAAAAGGTCAGCATATGAAAGACGCCATTTTAGATGACGCTGATTTGCAAAAATTATTTAGCGCAAAAGATTTAGATTCTATTTTTTCAGGTAAAAAACACATTCAAGCAATACAGGAAAGATTCAAAACCTACAGTTCATAAAAAGGAACTCTATGACTCAGAAGCTGATCTACGAAGGCAAAGCTAAAAAGATATTTGAAACATCAAATCCGAACGAACTGATGATGGAATATAAGGATAGCTTGACCGCTTTTAATGCCTTGAAAAAAGGTGAATTTAGCGGAAAGGGTCAGTTGAATTGTCAAATATCGACCCATTTGTTTAAGCTTCTTTCAAAAAATAAAATTCCGCACCACTGGATTCGCACCGAAAATAAGAATCAGATGGTCGTTGTAAAAACTAAAATTATTCCACTTGAAGTTGTTGTCAGAAATATTATCGCGGGCTCTTTAGCTAAAAAGCTAGGAATCGAAGAAGGGCGCGCTTTAAAAAAACCATTGGTAGAACTTTATTATAAAGACGACGCGTTAGGTGATCCTTTTGTCAGTGATGATCAGGCCTTCGAATTTGGCTGGGCGCAGCCTGATCAACTTCAACAAATGAAAAAATTAGCTCTAACGATCAACGAGATCTTAACCCCTTCTTTTGCGGAAGTCGGCCTTAAGGTTGTTGATTTTAAATTAGAATTTGGATTAGACCCTTCTGGAGTATTGGTATTAGCAGATGAAATTTCTCCGGATTGTATGCGTTTATGGGATATGCAAACGAACGAAAAAATGGATAAAGACCGTTTTCGTCGTGATCTAGGAAATATCGAAGGTGCCTACAAGCAGGTTTTAGAACGCATTGAAAGGATTCAAGTATGATGACAGTTGGAATTAAAATTATGCCACGGGATGTGATTCTTGATTCTCAGGGCCGCGCGATCGAAGAGTCTATGAAAAACAATGGTTTTAAATTTGAAGGCCTACGTGCCGGCAAATTTTTAGAAGTTTCATTTTCAAATGAAAATAAAGAAGACGTTAAAACCGAAATCGAAAAGATGCTGAAAATCGGCGGACTATACAATCCATTGATTGAAAAATTCGAAATTATTTTTTAAGGAGTTCATCCATGTCGTTAAAAGTTGGAGTCACGCGCTTTTTGGGAACGAACTGCGACCAAGACGTGCGTCAGTGGTTTTCGCTAAACGGTCACAAGGCTGAATATTTATGGTTTGAAGATCAATTTAATTCAAACGACTATGACATGTTGGTGATTCCGGGTGGTTTTAGCCACGGCGATTATCTGCGCTGCGGAGCTTTAGCGGCAAGAACGAATGTGATGAAATCCGTTCGGGAATTTGCCAACAAAGGAAAACCTATTTTAGGAATCTGTAACGGGTTTCAAATTCTTTGCGAAGCAGAACTTTTGCCCGGTGCTTTACTCAGAAATAAAGATTTACGTTTCATCGATGGTTGGCAAACCCTTAAGGTTGAAAATACGACGAACGCATTTTCTAAAAAAATGTCAGTGGGTCAAACGATCAAGCTTCCGATCGCGCACGGAGAAGGTCAGTTCTATGCCGACAGCGAAACCTTAAAAAAAATGGTCGATCAGAAACAGATTTGGCTGACGTACGAAAATAATCCGAACGGATCAATGCTTAATATTTCTGGCATTACAAACGCGAAACATAATATTTGTGGTTTGATGCCGCATCCAGAAAGAGCTCTTTTTGACTGGATGGGATCAAGTGACGGAGGGTTCTTTTTATGATCAATGATTTAGAGAAAAAACTGAAAACTTATCGTTTATCCGTTGAAGAGTACGAAAAAATAAAATCCCTATTAGGCCGTGAACCAGCGCCGATCGAATGGCCCTTGTATTCGGCCCTTTGGAGCGAACACTGCAGTTACAAATCATCAAAAATTCATTTAAGAAAATTTTCTTACCGGAACGAAAGAACGCCTTTGATGGACGGTGAAAATGCGGGCGTTGTTGATCTAGGTTTTGACGAAAAAATTGCTTTTAAAATGGAAAGTCACAATCACCCTAGTTTTATAGAGCCAGTTCAAGGGGCTGCGACCGGCGTGGGCGGAATATTACGCGACATTTTTACGATGGGCGCGCGTCCAATTATGTCAGCGAATTATCTTTGTTTTGGTGATGTCGATGCACCCCGCATGAAAGATTTAATGAAAGGTGTGGTTCACGGGATTTCATCGTATGGAAACTGCGTGGGTGTTCCGACCGTGAATGGTCAGACAAATTTTCATCCGCGCTATAATAAAAATATTTTAGTGAACGCTTTAAATGTGGGTTACTTTGGTCCGGGTATGAAAATGGCATTATCAAATGCATCGGGTCCAGGTAATTACGTCGTCTATGTTGGCGCAAAAACGGGTCGAGATGGTGTGCATGGGGCTTCGATGGCGTCAGCCTCTTTTGATGATGACTCAGAATCGAAAAAACCAAATGTGCAAATCGGAGATCCATTTTACGAAAAATTATTAATCGAAGCGTGCCTTGAGGTTTTAGAAAAAAATCTTGTGGTCGCCATGCAGGATATGGGCGCTGCTGGATTAACCAGTTCAAGTTTTGAAATGGCCAGCAAAGGACAAGTCGGCCTAGTGATTGATCTTAAAAAAGTTCCGCTGCGTGATTCGACGATGAGCCCTGAAGATATTCTTCTTTCTGAAAGCCAAGAAAGAATGTTGTTAATATGTGAACCTAAAAACTTCGATGTGTTACATAAGACTTTTAAAAAATGGAATTTAGATAGCGCTATTTTAGGAGAAGTTCAGGCTCAGAAAAAAGTAAAACTGATGTGGGGTCCTGAAGTACTAACTGATATAGACCCTGACCTTATTGTTGAAAGTGCACCAAGATATGAGCGCCCTTATACAAAATGGACGCCTAAAAATAAAGTTGCAGAACTTACGCGTCCAACGATTCAGTTTGCAGAGATTTTAAAAAAAGCCTTAAGCAGTTCAAAATTAAATCGCTTCACGTGGATTTATAATCAGTATGATCAACGGGTTGGGGCAAAAACTGCAACGGCTTGTGAAAGTGCGGTGGCTTTTACACGGCTTGAACATTCGGGTCGTGGCCTTGCGTTAGCGGTTGGTTGTAGGCCTGATGTGATGGAAATGGACGCGCAGATTGGGGCTTACGACGCGGTTTATTATCCCGCTTTTCAAATGGCTTTAAAGGGTGCGGAAGTTCTTGCGGTGACAGATTGTTTAAATTTTGGAAACCCGCAAAAAAATGAAATCATGTCTGAATTTGTAGCTAGTGTCGACGCGATCGTTGATGCCAGTGAACAATTAAAGGCACCTGTTATTAGTGGTAATGTCAGTTTTTACAACGAAACGATCACCGAAAATATCGTTTCAACTCCGGCTATAGGACTAGTTGGTCTGCGTGATACGGTTGAAGATATCAGGCCCGATTATTTTCAAAATCCGTTTGAAATGATTTTAGAAGTTAAATTAAATTGGGTGGAATCTTTTACTTGGATTAATTCATTAGGAAATAAGACTTCAAGTTTTAAATCATATCCTGAAATCAATGTGCCTAAATTTATTCAACTTTGTAAGAATTTAGATACTGAAATAAAAGCAAAAAAAATAAAAGTTTCGGCCATTAAGGCTGTTGGTCTTGGTGGTATTACGACGACGTGTTTAAAAATGACCACATCAGAATTAGGTTTTGATTTAAGTAATGACTATCAAGGAGTCACTGCGGCCGATTACTTTAAAGATACCTTCTATAGTTTTTTAATCACGACCAGTGAACTTGAAGAGGTCAGAAAATTCTTAAAGTCTTACTTTAACTCGATACCGGTTGAAATTCTTAAAATCGGAGAAACGACTCAGAAAATAATACGTATCACCAGTGAATTTCAATTGGACTTCGACCAGTTTCAGAAACAATTTAAGCAAGAAATTTAAGGAAGACCCGATATGAGTTTAAAAAGTTCATGGAAAGACGAATGCGGAGTATTTGGAATCTGGAACCATGCGGAAGCTGCAAGACTCACTTACTTAGGTCTGTACGCTATTCAGCACCGAGGACAAGAGTCGGCCGGCATCGTATCGCTAGAAAACGGCGTACACCACATTCATAAAGAGTTAGGCTTAGTTGCCGATATTTTCAAAGAATCGGATTTAGCTCCGTTGAAGGGATCATCTGCCATTGGTCATGTGCGGTATTCGACAACGGGAAGTAATTTAATCGTCAATGCTCAACCCCTGACTTCAAATCTTTTATCAGGGCCCGTTGCAGTCGCGCACAATGGAAATATTATTAACGCCGCTGAACTTCGAAATGTTTTACAAAGCGAAGGTTCTATTTTTCAAGGGACCAACGACACTGAAATTTTACTTCATATGTTAGCTAGAAACCCTTCAAATAACTTACGTATTGCTTTGCGCGATAGTTTACCGCGCCTTGAAGGCGCTTATAGCTTAGTAATATTGGCGCATGATCGATTAATCGCAGCGCGTGACCCACTTGGTTTTAGACCTTTGGTATTGGGGCAAATTAAAACGGGTAACGAAGTCAGTTACGTTGTTGCAAGTGAAACGTGTGCTTTCGATTTAATTGGTGCAGACTTTATTCGTGAAATAGAGCCCGGTGAAATTTTAGATATCAGTGCTAAAGAAATCATCTCAGAAAAAATAGTCTTAAAAGCTCCAGCGAAAAAAAAATCGGCTCATTGTGTTTTTGAACATGTCTATTTTGCTAGACCAGACTCGGTCGTGTTTGGTCGATCTGTCTACGGGTCAAGAAAAAAAATGGGCGAACAATTGGCGTTAGAATCTGCCCAAGAAGCCGATGTCGTGATTCCGGTTCCGGATAGTGGCGTGCCGGCCGCAATTGGGTATTCGCAAAAAAGCGGGATTCCTTTTGAATTTGGAATTATTCGTAATCACTATGTCGGACGAACTTTTATTCAACCGGGTCAATCTGTTCGAGACTTCGGAGTTAAGGTGAAATTAAATCCACAACCTGAAGTTCTAAAAGGAAAAAAAGTCATCGTCATCGATGATTCGCTCGTGCGCGGAACAACCAGCCAAAAAATTATAAATCTGATTCGGCAGGCTGGCGCCAAAGAAGTGCATCTGCGAATTGCGTCCCCGCCAACGATTGGCCCTTGTTACTATGGCGTTAATACGCCGCAAAAAAGTCAGCTGATTGCTTCGCACCAAAGCATTGAAGATATTCGTAAATTTATTGGGGCCGACACGCTGGCTTACTTAAGTGAAAAGGGGATGTGGACGGCGATGCAAGCTGGTCCTGAAACTTTTTGCGCGGCTTGTTTTAACGGCGATTATCCGACAAGCTTAAATGGTGTCGAAAACAAAAAAAGTTGTTAAAAAAAAATCTAAAAATTCGATTCAAGGCTTAAATCCAGGAGACTTGATCGATATCGTTGCGCCTGGTTCTGCGGCTGATTTTGAAGTTTTAAAAAAAGCCTGCGTGATTATCGAAAGTTGGGGATATAAAACCCGCTTTCAGCCTGATTTGTTAAAGCCAAATTTAATGTATTTAGCCAACACAGACCAGTATCGGTTTAATGATTTAAAGCGGGCTTTGTTCTCGAAAGATTCAAAAGCCGTCTGGTGTTTTCGTGGCGGGTACGGATCACTTCGATTATTACCGTACTTAAATAAATTAAAGGCGCCCAATCATAAAAAATTGTTTATTGGGTTAAGCGATATCACATCACTACATATTTTTTTAAATCAAAAGTGGAAGTGGCCAACCGTTCACGGCCCCTTAGCTGGAAGCATTGGTCGAGAAGTCATTTCAGAAACTAACTTGAACGAAGTTAAAGCGGTGCTTGAAGGTTCGGTCAAACACTTCGAATTTGATAACTTAAAGCCGATCACAGATTTATCACAAAAAGTTAAAAGTATTTCGGGTCTAGTAACGGGTGGTAATCTAATGGTTGCGACTTCAACGTTGGGTACACCTGATCAAATCAAAGGCGCTGGTAAAATTTTATTTTTTGAAGAACTGAATGAACGTTCGTATCGTGTTGATCGCTGCCTGCAGCAGATGCGACAGGCCGGTGTTTTTAAAGGCGTCAAAGCCGTCGTGTTTGGTGATTTTCATCAGTGTTTAGAAGCTGATGGCAAAGATTATATCACGCCGACTTTAAAAAACTTTTTTACCGAAATAAAAGTTCCGGCATTTACTGGTATTGAGTCGGGTCACGGAGCCATTCAGCGTCCTGTTTTTTTCAACACAGAATCGAAAATAATCGTGGGGCGGGTTGATAAAACGCGGTTCAAGATGGTAATCTATACTCCTTATGAAATACTCGAGCCAAGAAAATAGATTAGTTGATAATATTAAAGCGGCTATTCCGGATGTAACTCCTGGGGTCACTGTCCGTGCGTACCACACGGGTCGCTTAATTTGTGATATCAGTGTTGGGCAAACGTACCCGTACTATGATTTAGCGTCGCTCACGAAGGTGATCTTTACTCAGCAAGCCATGATGGAAGCCTTTGATCAAAACAAATGGAATTTAGAAACGAAGGTTTCAGATATTCTGACCGACTTTCCAAATAAAGATGTGAAAATTCAAGAGCTTCTGACACATACTTCAGGGATTGAATGGTGGAAACCTTTTTATCAATCAATCGATTTAACAAAGACATGGCAGCAAAAAAGAGAATGGCTTTACGAAGAACTAAAAAAGTCAGAGTTTAAAAAAACGGGTAAAGCTGTTTATTCAGATTTAGGCTTTATGCTTTTAAGTTTTATCTTAGAAAAAATGGCGCAAAAAAATATTTTAGATGTTTGGACTGATTTTAAATCTAGATATTATCCAAACACGACTTTTGATTTTCACATCAATAACAAAACAGATATGCCGATCAACCAAATCGCACCGACAGAAGATTGTCCATGGCGAAAAAAAATCACGCGTGGCGAGGTTCACGATGAAAACACGTGGGCTTTGGGCGGATTATCAACGCATGCGGGCCTTTTTGGAAGCATCGAAGATGTGTCCGCTTTTGGATTAAACGTTAGATCACAATTACAAGGAATTGCCCGTTATCAAGTTCGTCAAAAAACGGCGCAATTATTTGCGACCAGAGCGATTCCACCTGATGTCGGAGATTGGGCTTTAGGCTACATGATGCCATCGGCGAATAATGCCAGTTGCGGATCGCATTTTTCAATTCTATCGATTGGGCATACCGGCTTTACGGGAACGTCTGCGTGGTATGATCCACGGCATGATTTATTAGTGCTTATTTTAAGTAACCGCGTTCATTACGGTCGCGATAATAAGGGCTTTATTCAACTACGCCCACAAATACATAACTGGATTTTCGAATCGCTTAAAAGGACCATTTAATGAAATCTTCGATCAAAAATTTAAAAGCGGGCGGCCACATTCACATGATGGGAATTTGCGGAACCGCGATGGCATCTTTAGCGGGTCTTTTAAAAGATCGCGGATTTAAAGTCACTGGTAGCGATGCGAATCCGTATCCTCCGATGTCGACCCAGATTGAAGCGATGGGTATTGCCATTCAACCTGGTTATAAAAAAGAAAATTTAGATCCCAAACCAGATTTCGTTGTCGTTGGCAATGTCATTTCAGCCAGTAACGAAGAAGC
>JACMQO010000071.1 GCA_014376935.1 Bdellovibrio sp. | reverse complement strand
GTGATGACTAAAGCGCCGTGGTCATGAAGTTTCTGAGTAATGTCTTTGTAATTTTCAATGAGGCCCGTCGTTGTCGGGTATTGAAAGAAAGCCGCAAAGATTTCTTTTTTAAAATCAAAAGTCATCGGGTCTTGAATAATTAATTCTAAATCTAACGGTTCAGCGCGCGTTTTTAAAACTTCAATCACGTGCGGGTGCATGTCGGGGTGAACCAAGAACGCATGAACATCATTCTTTTTAGAAACGCTTAACGCCATCGCCATAGCTTCGGCTGCAGCGGTTCCTTCATCTAATAAAGACGCGTTCGAAATTTCCATGCCGGTTAAATCGCTAACCATCGTTTGAAAATTTAATAAAGTTTGTAAACGCCCTTGCGAAATTTCAGGTTGGTAAGGCGTATAAGCCGTGTACCAAACCGGATTTTCAAAAACATTACGCGCAATCACAGATGGTGTGATTGTGTCGTGAAAGCCCATACCGATTAAAGTTTGAAAAACTTTATTTTGCGACATCGTCTTTTTCAACTGAGCCAAGATTTCATTTTCAGCAATACCATCGCCGATCGCCATTTTCTCTTTATTGAAGATTGTTTTCGGAACAACCTTTGACATCAACTCGTCAATATTCGTGAAGCCCAAAGATTTTAACATCTCTTGCTTTTCAGTTTCGGAAGGTCCTACGTGGCGACGTTGAAATTCATTTTGAGAAGATAATTGTTGAAGTGTGTTCGTAGTTGAACTCATAGAGGACCCCCGGCTAAAAAAATGTGTTAAGCTACGTTAACATAGCTGGTCGCAAATTAGGAGCGGCGATGGCGAATGACAGCTGGCTTCATATTGATAATCGCGCCACTGAAAGCATTTTAGGCAACTTAGGGGTGTCAGCTAAGAATTATCTTGTTTAAAAAATATAAAATGCCAGGTTTGGTCTCAGTTTTATTTCGGAGGCATTTTATGATCAAATCTGTCACTCAAAATCATGGGTTCGGTTGTGGCGTCGCATGCGTTGCGGCAGTAATCGGGGTTAGCTATGCAAAGGCTTTGGGTTTATTCAAAAATCCTGAGCAAGCATGGACGAAGGGTTACTATTGCCCAGATTTAGTTCTCGCTTTAGCGGCTGGAAAAAAGAGATATAGTTACAAGTATTTAAAGTCCAATCGAGATCCGGTCTTAAGAAAAGTTGGTACAATTGTATTTACCCGTTTTTCCAAAGTGTATCCGTGCGGGCATTATCTTGTGAGAACTAAAAAAGGCTGGATGAACCCTTGGTTCCTTGGTTAAACTATCCGGAAATCGCGCCCGCTAAGAGCGGAGTAGTTAAAAAACTTCCCGCCCAAGCAAGTTACGCAATCTTTGAAGTCGGGTGAATTTCGAAATTATTTGTATCGATCGATTACAGGTAGCTTTTCTGAACTTTTTTATTGAAATAGCTTCTTAGCGATAAAAGAACCATGAATGGGATTGTAATTGAAAAAAGCTGATCGCCTTTGAATTGGTAAGAAATGAACAAGCATAAAACAATAAGCATAACTAGAAATTAAGAGTACATCTTCGACTTCGGACTGGCGAATTCAAGAAGCGCTTCTTTCTTTAAAAACAAATAAAGCACCGCGACGATCGCGACAAAAATAAAGCAGGCAGACTCTCGCATTTGGTCGAACAAGCCCAAGATTGAAGGGATCATCAAGTTGAAACCCACTGCACCAACTAATAAAAATAGATTTAGTCCCAACGCGAACGGGTCGATACTTCGTTTTAGAAATCGATAAATAAAGAATTGGATTGCGGATAAGCTCACCCCAATCAGGAATGCTGCTTTCCAAGCGTTCAGATCGCCGCCTGCGCGTGCACCATAAATAGAGGCAACAATCATAGGCGTAAAATCGAAATAAGAATATTTACTCATGATACGTTTATAATTCCTAATCGGCGCTAATTGCAATTAAAAACAGCATTAAATCCTTCGAGATATTCCTGCCTGCGATCGGTAAATTTCTAAGTTGTGACTCGCGCATAGTATACGCAGGTTTTTAGCATCGTTAGAACCTTCTGCCCAGACTGGTTGAATGTGATCGGCGTGCAGGTGCCACTTGGTACCACAAACTTTTCCAGTTTTCTGATCTTGATACTGACAGCATTGATCGCGTTTCAGAATTTGGTGGCGAACGCTTCTTACCAATGGTTTTCTAGCCCTACGCATGTCGGTTTCTTTTGTGTGTTGAGTTTGAATAGAATCTTTTTCGTTGCTATGATTATTAGGCGCATCAACAGTAATTTTAGTTTTAGGTGATTTTTGCGTAATTACTTTGTCGGAAACATATTCCAAAACTTCGTCCCAGCTTCCACTTGGAAGTGAACTGGATAGAAGCTCGCGCATTTGATTTAACTTTCCCCACTGAGCTTTAGTTAATGTCACTTCAAGCCGAACCGATTCGTTTTGTTGATGAGTGACCTTAGGTGATTCTTCTTTTGATAGCCTTGCGGCATCGATTCTACGTTGAGCACTTCCGGCAGAATAACCAATATGTTTCGTCAGATAATCGAAAAGATTCGGGTAGGCTAGGGTCAAAAATAATTTTCTTCGATCTACTTCTACCATGTGCAGTAAAATTTCAGATAAGAGTTGCCGTTCTTTTCTTACGGCTTGTTTTAATGTTTGATCAAGTTCCGTATTAGAAAGTTTTTTAAAATCAGATGCATGCATTTTCCACCTCATGATTAACTGAGAAATTTATATCACGGCTTTTTAAAACGCGTTTTTAGAGGGTTTTTAAATACAATATGAGGACAGAAACTGCGCCTAGTTAGGCTTTGATTCTAGTTATATTTGCCGGTATCAAACTTAAATTTTAAGTATGAGCCCGACCACCTGGCGAAAAATAAATTGCAATAGACGCGCCTTTAAGAAGGCGATTAACCCGTCAAGAGGAAAAAAATAATGTTTAAATTAATTGTCGATTTCGCATAATTATTAATATGGATAGCGCTGATACGATTGTAAAATTAAATGCGCCCCATATATTGCAAACGGAACTATACGCTTTAAGTCACTCAACCGCGCAGTAGCTGCCATTTGGAAGTAAAAGATCATGCGAAGTTATTTATTTAGAAAAATGGATCGTCATTTTTTAGAGAGTTACTAGGCGATAAAATATTTGCAATTTTTCTTTTACGGCGTGATACGATAAGATAGGGCAAGGTAAACTGCTGCATAACTCTTTAAAAAATAAAAAGCGCAAATCCAGATAAGAGGTGCGTGTTCATTTACAGAATCAATTGATAGTAAAGCTCATCGTGGAATTCACCATCAATAAAAGCCATATCTTTAAGGCGGCCAACTAGCTCGAATCCACAGGTTTCGTAAAGCTTAATTCCTGACTGGTTAAACGCACGAACTGTTAGTTCTAGACGATGTAGACCAATCGCCCGCGCTGAAT
>JACMQO010000008.1 GCA_014376935.1 Bdellovibrio sp. | reverse complement strand
ATACAACACTGTAAAATGTTTCGACAGCCATTTTGAAAGACAATTGTAGCTGGTTCAGACTTGGTAAGATTCGCCACTATTGATTGTAAATTTGCAAGCTGTTAAGTAGTTCGCCAGGCTCAAACTTTAAATTATAATTTGGTAAACAAAAGCTAATCGGATTTTCACTTTTGATCGATAAGTTAGTATGGGAATTAAAACTATCTTCATACTTTTTCTAATACCAAATTTATTGCAAGCTCACTTTTCAGCTGAAGAAGCAAAGGGAATCTCGGAGTATTCGCAAAAAATAAATTTACTACTAAGCTGCTTTCAAGCAAAGATAATTAATGGTAGCCAAGAAGGCTCAACCGAAATGCGTTATTTAGGATGGCAGGAATCTTTAGTGAAACTGGCTCAATTAGTTGAACCGAATATTAATTAACTTTACAAAAACTACTCATCGCCGTGAATTTCCAATTCGACGGCGACGCGCACGGTTCCGACATCATCGGACGTGTAGGCGTTGAAGGGATTATCTTTAAGATCATTCGCGGCTAATTTTTTGATCCAGACGATTTGCCCGTTTGGTAAATTCCACTGCATGAAATCTGGGGTTTTAGTTGCGGGTGCTGGCAAATTTTTGAAATTACTTTCAACTGCGGCGACCGCTGATGCCATCGATTCGCCACCCGATTTTAATTCGAAAGACATATGTTGCACAAAACTTTTTTTATTCTCGTCAGAAAAATACTGCGCGTGGAAATACCGCGTGCCTGGTAACGGTGATCCCGTGCGAACGATTGCCATTTCGCCCGTGTCGGCATTACTATTATTGACGACCGTTGGTTTCTGCCCCGTGCTTTCAAGGAATCGAAGCAAATCCTGCAGCCTGGCATCGGCCTGCGTATATTGATAAAGAGTTTGAGTCATATCCGATAGCGAAGTCATCTCGGCAGCGGAAAGATAGCTAGCATTCGAATTAGAATTTTTTGCAGTGATTTTGTCTTTTGCATCATTACTTTTTGCAGAGGGTTCTTTGACTGCGCTAGAAGACAACTGCATCAAGCCTAAAGTTTGCTTGGCAGGTGTGGGCTGAAAAATATTTGAATTGAAAAACCAAATCGAAACAAGTGCGACAATTACGAAAATTGATAAAATCGTTTTTGCTTTATAATTTTTTTTCATAAAAATCCTTTTTCAAAAGCACCCTATCAATAAGAAATACCAAACTGCGCCTTTTCCCACTGGTTCACTAAAATCGTTGGATCAATTAAATCAGATCTTCGTTGAAATTTATTTCCATTTTGTGAAAGCGCGCCATTAGCTTTTCCGGAGTACATTTCAAAGTGTAGCATAGGACTGCAACAGCCGGAATTCACAGTTCCAACGAAAGCTATCTTTTGTCCAGTCGAGACCGCGCTGCCTTGCGCGACACCGGGGGCCGCAGTACCCGTGACTTCACCGTATCGAATCACTTTACCGTCAGAATGTTTTATTTCGAGGGCGTAAGTTCCTTGATAAAAAGCATAGCGACCACGAATAACGGTGCCGGTAGTAACCGCAATTACCGGGTCAGCGTGATTACGATAAAGGTCGACGGCGGCATGTAGCCGGCCACCGGCGCGCGAAGCTTTAAAGGCCCGCATGCCCGTCTTGTAGCTTTCGGTAGGCCGCTGCATCGTCGGAAACACAAATCGGCCATCAACCAACACCCTAGCGCTAGACACTTTCGTGGTGCACTGTGATTTCAAACGAATTAAATCTTCGGCCACCCATCCAAAGTTAGGGTTAATGCTAACGTCTGGAAATTGAACTTTTATAAATGAAACCGTTTTGCCATTGACTGTTTTTTCTAATCGATCTTGACCAAAGGACTGCATCGGAAGTGCATTTTCATCCGGCGCGACTTTAAAAATAATTTTAGAAAGCGACTCATTACGTACGTTAAGTTCGGTGCTTGAAGTACAAACCACGTAGGTTAGTTCTCCGCCCGCAGCCGAAACTCCGTTAAATAGCTCTGATGAACGCGCGTGGAAGCTAAGAATACAAACTAGAATGAAGCTGGGTAAAGAAAAATTACTACGTAACATGATGACCTCTTCCTTGAAAAACGACAGCATCAAAATCATTTTGATGGGCTTGCAACTAGTCTTCGGAAGGGTTCATTTTTTTGAAGAGTCTAGTAATAACAAAATATGGAATAGATCACCAAAGCCTCAGTCTGAATGGCGTTTCGGGAAAAAGCTTCGGCTTAGATCCGGAGCGTGATTAAGTAATTTAAACATTGGTTTGGGCGCATCTGAGCTTTAATATGAGTCCAACACGAGATAACAGTTAGAAGTGATTCAGACTTTTTTAAATTAATTTTTTAAAAACCGTGAAACATTTTTCTTAATTTCTTCGAACGCGGCCAAGTGAAGT
>JACMQO010000070.1 GCA_014376935.1 Bdellovibrio sp. | reverse complement strand
CTGCGCCGTCTGCCAACCCGCTGCTGTTCCATCATTAAATTGCAAAACTATTTTTCGACGATCATTCACTGCCGGCGTATAAGTTCCACCGCCTTGACAAGCAAACGAAGCTGTTTGGTTATTAAATACATCGGTGTAATTAGCTCCGACCGATGTATATATTTGCACACCCAAACCTAAATTTAAAACGGTACTGCCACCTGTTGAAGTCATACTAATGGCGTTGTAATTTTCAACATACAAGGCACATGTTCCAACCGAATCTAATGTTGTAATCTGGAATACAACCGAAGGCGCCTCTAACGGGGACGCATCTGGTTTATAAATTCTAGTTTGCAGCGTAATATATTTTGGAACTGCAAATGCAGTCATTGAAAAAAATTGAATAAAAACAAAGCTTAAAATAAGCTTATATGCAATTGAACGATTGAACGATTGAACTTTTTGAAATCTCAACTTCATTTCCAGCTTATCGGCAAACACCAGAGAAAACTTTACCAAAATCTTGTTTTAGGTCAGTTGCAAAACCTAAGCACCGGATATTTATTAAAACTGCTTAACATACCAAGGTCGTGTTCGCTAGTCAGATTAGGGCGTTTTCGCGTAATGGAACACTTTTTTTGTTTAGCCCCTTATAAGCTCGTCTAAGCCGTTTCGTTTTAAGACACGATTGAAAATTTAGTTTGTTTGCTCTATATATAAATAAAAAAATTTCGTAAAAATAGCCCCAGACCTTAATCTTGCTACAGCTGTAGTCCGCCTGGGCGCCTAGTCCTGTTCTTGTGGTCTTTGCCAAATTCTAATCAAGAACCCGGCGTCTTAAACCGATATTTTGATGTAGGAGTAATTTATTAATGGCGGCAAGCCCAGCACAGAATTATGAACAATTCGGAAAGTACGTGCTTCTTGAAAAGATCGCGGCCGGCGGTATGGCCGAAGTGTATCTTGCGAAGTCGGCCGTTGCGAATGGTCTTAATAAATTCGTTGCTGTTAAAAGAATCCTACCGCAGTTTTCACAGAACGAAGAGTTCGTCGACATGTTTAAAGAAGAAGCCAAAGTCGCTATCAATTTAAATCATGGTAACATCGTTTCGATTTACGATTTCGGGGTTGAAAAACAACAGTTCTTCTTAGTCATGGAATTCATGGAAGGAAGAAACTTACGCCAAGTTATCAACGAACTTAAAAAAAATAATAAAAGTTTTTCAATGGATCAATCCGTCTTTATGATTAAAGAGGTCGCGGCCGGACTAGATCACGCGCACAGATGCGTGGATGCGAATTCAGGGCGGCCACTAAATATCACTCATCGTGATATGAGCCCGCAAAATATTATGATTTCTTTTGAAGGCGAAGTAAAAGTCATCGATTTCGGTATCGCGAAAGCAGAAACTGAAAAAGAAGAAACGAAAGCTGGTACTTTAAAAGGTAAATTCAGTTACATGAGTCCCGAACAAGCCGAAGGCCAACCGATCGATCCACGCACGGACGTTTTCGCTCTGGGTATCGTGTTATGGGAGCTATTAGCCAACGACCGATTATTCACGGGTAGCAACGAGGCGACCATTTTAAGAAAAGTGCGTGAGTGTCAAATTCCGCAAATTCGTAAAGTGAATCCTTTAGTTCCGCAAGAGCTAGAGCGCATCGTGATGAAAGCCTTAGCTAAAGATAAAAACGTGCGTTACCAAACGGCGGCTAATCTTCATCGTGATTTGAATCGTTTTTTAAATACACAATTTCCAGATTTTTCCGTGCATGATTTTAGTGGCTCATTGAAAGAGTCTTTCCGTGGGGCTTTTGCAGAAGCGCGTGAAAAATTAATTTTATATTCTAAAGTCGATTTAACTCCGGTTGCAGCACCAGTCAACGAAGCGACATTAACGGCCAACGGGCGCGCTAGTACTGATGAAACATTACCACCACCCGACCGCACGCCGTTTCCGCCAGCTAGTACCGAAAATGAAGCTCCGGCGCCTTCACCGTACCGAAACAAAATGCGAGCTGAAGGTCCGCCATCTGGGCCGCCGGCTCCCGAACATCGTCCAGCGCCAAGCTCATCAAAACCTACGGCCGATGTGCCACCTAGTTTTGCTGATCAACTGCGCCCAACGCTTGAAGGTGTGCGCGCTTCTTTTATCGCGAAACAACCGGCCGCCGCGCCGTCGGGCAAAGGCCCATTAAAACCTTTATCAAATGGTTCTATTCACCACACGAAAGTTTCAACGCAGATTTCAAAATCGCATCCGAAACAGGTCAGCAGTGGTGGTAGTGAATTCTTCGAATTAGCATTTAAGATGATCGTGCTGTGCGCCTTAGTTGGCGGCGGTTACTACGGATACAAAAATAAATTTGGCCAAGGTGCCGAGCTAACACCATCAGGTGTTGTCAATAAGCTTGTGCCCCCCTTGGCTGACACAAAAGTAGAAAGTGGTAATATTGAATCCGCGGGCCTAGCTTCAGTTAAGGCTTCGATTTCAAGTACGCCACCGGGAGCACAAATTTATTTAGACGGCAAAGACATGGGTTACAGAACTCCGGCCGTTATTACTTTGACCGCAAATAAAGATAGCATCATCGGTTTAAAAAAAGATGGCTACCTTACTTATGAAGTAACGAAACAACTTTCGCAAACGGGCCAAATCACGGCGACGTTACAACCCGCGGCTCAAGCCGGCTTTGTGAATATTTCGGTCGCCAACGGTGGCCCATCAACGATTATTTACGTGAACGGCAAAGAGCTAAGCGAAAAAGCGCCCATCATGAAGTATTCAATTTTAGCTGACAACGAAGCCACGATTCGCGCGTACAACCCAATCACTAAACAATCAGACCAAATTAAAGTGAAAGTGCGTACGAATGAAAACCGCAATGTTGAAATGATCTTAGGACGAATTCCGGTAAAAAAATGACAGTTGGAAAATGGCTTCTAGATCTTCAAAATCGCCCTGATGGCTGCGCCATTAAATACAAAAAAGATTTGGCTTGGAATGAAATCAACTGGGCTCAATACCTAGATAAAATTATTTTGATGGCCGAGCAAATTCAAAAAATAACCATTCATCAACTAGCCAGTCGCGAAACCAATAAAAAGCACGTTGGCATTCTGTCTTCAACCCGCTGGGAGTGGTCGATCATTGATCTTGCCATTTTAGGGTGTGGGCACGTCACCGTTCCGTTCTATCCTAACATGAGTGATGCTGATCTATTATTTATCATCAATCATTCAGACATTAGTTTTATCATCGTTGAAAATGCCATTTTTGAAAAACAGATTGAACGCATTCGTGAAAAATTTGAAAGAAGTGTTCTTGTTAAAAAATTTGAAGATTTAGATTTTGATTCGGCACCGTCTAGCGAAGCAAAACAGAATTTCTTTAAATCATGTGAATCTTTGCAATTAAAAGATATCGCAACCCTGGTCTACACTTCAGGAACAACAGGTCAACCCAAAGGGGCCGTGCTACTGCATGAATCCATCGTTTCAGAAGTTGAAGAGATCTTTAGTTTAGTCGGCATCAAACCCCACTTTACGTCATTAACGTTTCTTCCCATGGCCCACGTCATGGGACGCATCGAACTTTGGGGCAATTGCTTCAACGGCCATACGTTGGCCTATGCTGAATCGATTGATAAATTAAAATCAAACTTACTTGAAATCCAACCCGATTTTATGGTCGCGGTTCCGCGTATTTTTGAAAAATTCTACGCGGCCATTATGGCCAAAGTTGAAACGCAACCGTTTAAGCAAAAATTATTCAACCATGCAATATCAGTTTCAACTGAAGTTCTAAAATACCGCGAACGCCGTGAAGTCGTTCCGTGGGGATTACTCCTACAACACGAAACCCTATGCCGCGTCGTTTTTGCTCCGGTTAAAAAAGCTTTCGGTGGCAAGCTTCAGTTTGCGGTCAGTGGTGGCGCTCCGTTATCGAAAGACTTAGCCAATTTCTTTGCCTACTGCGGTATTCAAGTATTAGAAGGCTACGGTCTGACCGAAACCTGCGCCGCGATTGCCGTCAATACCCCCTATAATTTTCATCCTGGAACCGTCGGTTTACCGATGGGTGATTGTGATATCAAGTTTGCCGCCGACGGAGAAATTTTAGTTCGTAGCAAAAAAGTCTTTAAAGAATATTATAAAAATCCAGAAGCAACGGCTTCTTCCTTTGTTGATGGCTACTTTGCGACGGGTGATATTGGCGAATTTACTTCGGGTGGTCAGCTTAAGATCACCGATCGTAAAAAAGATCTAATCAAAACGGCGGGCGGAAAATACGTCGCACCACAAAAACTAGAAAATTTATTAAAGCAAGACCCGATGATTGCCCAAGTTCTTATTCACGGTGATCAGAAAAAATTTATTTCAGCCATTATTTCGGTCGAAGAACCCGCGGTGAAAGCCTGGGCTGATTCACAGAACATTCCTTACCAAGACATCTCTGAAATTTACCAAAATCCAGCTTTACGACTCCGTGTGCAAAAACAGATTCAAAAAACGAATTCTGAAATCGCAAACTACGAGGCCATCAAAAAATTTGAAATCGTCAGCGACACTTGGTCAGTTGAAAATGGCGCGCTAACCCCGTCTTTAAAGGTTAAGCGTAAGTTTATTGAAACCAAATACGCCGAACTCATTTCCGAAATGTACGAGTAATATACTTTACTTTTGCCATCCTTTATGAATCAGAAACTGCGATTCAAGTATGCTCAAGAACAATAGAAAACGCTTTTCTAGCGCTGCCCACCTATTTTTGACTTCCCAAATCCGACAAGTACCGCCTAACATTAAATCACCTATGAATAAGAAAATTAATAATGTTTACGATTATGCGGACTACAGAATACTTCTTTCTGACGATTTTATGGCCCGTTCAGCGAATAACTACGGCTATTCACTGCGCGCTTATTCAAGAGATCTGTCGCTATCGCCAGGGTTTTTATCTGACCTTTTGCGCGGCAATAAAGATTTAAGCCCCGCAAAAGGGCGCCTGGTATTTTCAAAATTAAGTTTTGAAAATGAAGAGTTAGACTATATCGAAAAATTAATTGTTTTTAAAAGTGCGACTGATGATTCACAAAAACAAGATGCTCATAATTATATTGAAAGCCGTTTCAACCGCACGACCCTAGTCGGCGACAATTCAAAAGACCTTATTTTAAAAAGCTCGACACATTTTGCTGTTTACGGAATTGTCCGCAAAGTAAATAATCTAGAAGGCGTTTACCAATTTACCGATCAGCTAGAAATGCCGCGCGCTGAAGTGAGCGCCGCCGTTCAAGAACTAACCGAGCATCATTATTTTATCCAAAAAGATAATACGTACCAAGTAAACGATGAAAAACTAACATTAACTTCGCACGAAGAGATCATTCCGGTTCTTAAAAAGTTTTCGACGCAAATGATCGATATGATCGCGAAAAACGGCGGCATCAAACCACCTGAAGCAGTCGCTAATGGCTTAGTGCTGGGTCTTAATGAACAGTCTTGGGATTTAGCCGTTGAAGCCCAAAAGCATTTTATTAAAAGCCTTTTGCGCATCGCCAATCACCCGGGCCCCGTTGACCGCTTTGTGATGTTATCTAATATCTGGTTAACAGTTAAGAAACCTTCAAGTTCAAGTCAGCCGTTAAATAGTTAATGTATAGCCGCCACTGTTGGTCTGATTTTTTAATCGTTAGACCAACAAGCTGCTTCGATTCATCCAACCAGCAGACGACGCCACTGATTTTCGCGTAACTGCTCTCTGAAACTTTCACCGTCAAATTGATTAACTGAATACTGTCCTGCCGTGTTTTTAGCTGTGAAAAATGCAAAGACTCAACTTGCATTCTTACACCCGTCTCCGAAGCGTCGATGATACGTACTTTATTTCGGTCTGAATCGTTCGTAAAAGATTCGGCTTCGACCAGAAAGCGGGGCCGCTGTCGGTTATTTCGTTCGTGCTTAACATTTGCTTTTTGATCAAAGTAGTCAGGATACATACTTTCTAAGGCTTTCAGTTCTTTAGGCGAAAGTTCATTTAAAATATTTGAATTTTTAACGAAGAAAAACTCTAAATCGGCAGACGTCAAAACAGGATCTGCGGCTTTCACGTAACTGCGATCAGGGTACTTAATAAAGCGAAAATCATGGTTACAAAAGAAATGATACATATTCCTATTTTTATCTTTGTGATGCGCATATTTTTTCGTGAAGTAGACTTGTAACATTTTAAGGTCAGCCCATAAACCGACCGCCGGATTGCCGTTAGCAAAATCATATTCGCTGACGACTTTATTTTGAATGACGTTAAAACCCAAAATACCTTCGTAAAAATCAGCCATGGTTGGATTCACCGCGATCACGACAGTTTTCAATCGAAGATAGTTCAGGCTGTACTGATAAAAGAACTTACAGAACGGAAAAAACAAAGCTCCACGGCTTAAACGAAATTCTTTTGCGATCGCTAAAGAAGAAACTTCGGCAACGGCTTCGTCGTTTGTGCATAAATTATTAATATCAAAAATATTTTCTAGCGGTAATCCAAAACTTGTTCGACGAATCACGCTGATCGTCGCGACGACTTTACCCTCCCAAAGAGCAATTAAATTCGTCGTCGATGGTAAGGCAAAATATTTAACAAGACGCATGCCCGTTTCATTAGGTTGCATATAACCTTGATCGACATATGAATCGTGCAGAATGCGGTAGGCTTGCTGCAATTCATCTTGCGTGCGCGCGATACGCATCTCTAGCTGCGGGGGCTCGTCATAATTAACCCTGATGGTATTCCGAATTAACGGAAACCGGATCGCTTTCGGCAGATAGGGAGTCACCGCGCGAAGCCATGAGCGCCCGTTTTTCTTTTTAGTTTCTTTACCCATAAGGTCTTATCGGAGCCTAGTCCAGCGAGTGAAGCTAAATATCATTTTAAGTCGTAAAATGATTATGAAAGTGTTCCCTATCGATTTCGAAATGGCCGGAAACCCGCTCGATTACAGGGTTTTATGTTTACTCGCGAAAGAATTGATTTAAGCCACCCCAAATCGTCTCTTTGTCAAAAATATAGACGGCAAAAATTTCTCAGATTGAAACTATCTACATTACGCCCACACTAAACATGGCGTCACAATTGTATCTTTGACCGTTGTTAATCATTTATAACCCGAGGTACGTGTATGAAAACTATAGTCGTCGTTTATTTTGCATTAGTCGTTTTAGCGATGTCGGCTTGCCAAAAATCAAGTGATGGTGGTGGTGGCGGTGGTGATGCGACGGTTCCTGGCGTTAGCGCCGAGTGCGTGAACAACCCAACCCTTTGCAAATCGAATTTATATAATACGCCTGGATACACGCCTTACAACTACGGTAACGGATCGCTGTACGGCGGTGGTTACTACAATGGTGGCTACAACGGCGGATACTCTGGCGGATACAGCGGCGGGTACGGCTCGAATTACAACAGCAATTATTATTCAAACCCATTTAACACTTACAATAACTCGTCGTACTTATGTAACTGTCCATCAGGATCAATCCCAACTTACAACTCGTACGCGGGTCTTGGTTGCGTTCAGCAAACTCAAGTTTATGCCGGAGTTTCAGCGTACGCTTATTTCGGCTGGAACAGCGGGGCCGGGGCCAACAATCAACAATGGACAAACATCCCGCAAATCAGCAACCAAGTGGGCTACGGTCAGTCGTCGTGCTACAACGGAGTGATGCAATCGTGCCTTGTTGATCAACCCAGCAGCTGCGCGGTGGGCTATTCGTGCCAATCGACTTCAGCGGCTAGCCGTATGGGCCTTTGCACCGCAACGAACAGAATTGGTTCGAACGGCGGCTACGGCGCGCCCGTTCGTTAGTCAGCTATTTATTTTGGCAGAGTGCCGCGTAAAAGCGGCCATATCCTTCGACTCTAAGCCGGTTTACATGTTAAAATTTTCTGATTAAATGCCGTCCTTTTTCGGGCGAATTCAACTAGGAGTTAACATGGCTTCAACAGCTCTAGAAAATAACCCGTTACTACAAAAATTTACCTTAAAAGATCAAGCCATTCCGTTTGATTTAATTAAGACCGAACATTTTATGCCCGCTTTAGAAGTCGCTTTAAAAGAAGCGCGCCAAAATATCGCTAACATCAAGCTTCAAAAAGAAATCACTTTTGAAAATACAATTCTAGCGCTAGAAGCCGCTTCAGAAAAAGCCGACACGATCTCTGGAATTTATTTTAATTTATTTTCGGCCGAAGCGAACGAAGAACTTCAAGGCTTAGCGCAAACGATTTCTCCGCTACTATCTGCTTTTTCTTCAGACGTTTCTTTAGATCCAGAAATTTTTCAAAAAATTAAATTTGTATACGACCACATGGTTGAATTAAATTTAAACCCCGAGCAATCGCGTTTAACTGAAAAAATGTATTTAGACTTTGCCCGTAACGGCGCCCAACTTTCGCCCGAGAAAAAAGACCGCATGCGCGTTCTAGATCAAGAGCTTTCAATCTTAAGCCCGCAGTTTTCTGAAAACACTTTAAAAGCGACCAACGCTTTTGAATTATGGATCGATAACAAAGAAGACCTAGCCGGATTACCCGAAGGCGCTATCGAAGCGGCCGCACAGTCTGCGATTCAAAAAGGTA
This sequence comes from Bdellovibrio sp., assembly GCA_014376935.1. Lineage (GTDB taxonomy): Bacteria > Bdellovibrionota > Bdellovibrionia > Bdellovibrionales > Bdellovibrionaceae > Pseudobdellovibrio. The sequence continues at coordinate 4,716 of JACMQO010000070.1, read as the reverse complement.
AACCAGGTCAGTGGCTATTTACTTTAAATGCACCGTCGTTAATGCCTTTTTTGATGTACGCCGATAGCTCACGCTTACGTGAAAAATTATGGCGTGCGAGCTCTTCAAAAGCCTTCGGCGGAGAATTCGACAACAGCGGCATCATTAAAAAAATGATCGAACTAAAACACGAACGCGCGCAGATCTTAGGTTACAAAACTTTTGCTGACTACGTTTTAGAAGAGCGCATGGCAAAAAGTACGGCAACGGTATTCTCGTTCTTAGAACGTTTGGTCGAACCTTCTAAAAAAGCGGCCGAAAAAGATTTACAAGAATTAAAAGACTTCCGCCAAGAGCTTGAAGGCAAATCAGAAATTAAGCCTTGGGATTTTGGATATTACTCTGAAAAATTAAAAGAGAAAAAATACGCTTACAACGATGAAGAGCTTCGTCCGTACTTTAAATTAGAAAATGTGATCGAAGGCGTTTTTGAACACGCGCGCCGTTTATTCGGAATTACTTTTAAACCAGTCACGGGTCTTCCCGTTTATCACCCTGATGTCAAAACGTTTGAAGTTTACGATTCAACGAACAACGATTACGTCGGTTTATTTTATATGGACTTTTTCCCGCGTGAAACCAAAAAAGGTGGCGCGTGGATGACAAGCTACCGCGAACAAGGCCTATGGGCGGGTCAAGTTAAACGCCCGCACGTCAGCATCGTGTGTAACTTTACGAAACCAACGCCGACGAAACCATCGCTATTAACATACGATGAAGTGCGCACTTTATTTCATGAATTCGGTCACGCGATGCATGGCCTACTTTCAAAAGTAAACTACCGCAGTATTTCTGGAACAAACGTTTACTGGGACTTTGTCGAGCTTCCATCACAAATTATGGAAAACTGGGCCGGAGAAAAAGAAGGTTTAGATTTATTTGCTAAGCACTACGAAACCAACGAACCAATTCCTGAAGAGCTTGTTCGAAAAATCAAACTAGCCGATAAATTTCAATCTGGCTGGATGAGTCTTCGTCAAATTTCTTTTGCTTGGCTTGATATGAAATGGCACACAGCCGATCCCAAAGATATTAAAGACGTCGATACGTTTGAAAATGAAGCCAACGCGGCCACACGCTTAATTCCAAAAGAACTAGGCACGAACCAATCATGTAGCTTCGGCCACATCTTTGGCGGCGGTTACGCGGCTGGATACTACTCTTACAAGTGGGCTGAAGTTTTAGATGCGGATGCATTTGAATACTTCAAAGAAAAGGGATTATTTAATCCTGAAGTGGCCGCTAAGTTTAAAAATAGTATTTTATCAAAAGGTGGAACGGCTCATCCGATGGATCTTTACAAAGAATTCCGTGGGCGCGAACCAGATCCAAATTCATTACTTCGCCGGGATGGTCTGATCTAAGATGAAAGAACGCAAACTGACCTTAAGAAATAACAAAAAGATCGCGATCGTTTATCGTATTCATTCTCCGGCGGCCGTGAAAATGGCTAAGAAATTAACCGAGCGGTTGAAATCAAAGCGCTACCAAGTCTTTACGGCGCCAGAACAAAAGGCGATCGCGGGTTCGGACGTTTTAGTTAGCTCAGACGAACTGAAACAAATGGCGTTAGTTATCGTTTTAGGCGGAGACGGCACGTACCTACGCGCCGTTCGTTTGCTAAAAGGAAGTCCCGTTCCGATTTTAGGATTCAACATGGGCTTCTTGGGCTTTTTAACGGCCCATTCGGTGGACGAGGTTATTGCAACGGTTGATCAGACGTTACAAAACAAAATGGTCGTGCATTCAAGATCACGTTTACACGCCAAAGTTTTATTGAAATCCGGAAAGCGTTTAACGTTTGATGCGTTAAACGATTTAGTGATCGAGCGCGGTTCATTTTCGCAATTGATCAGCACCGGACTTTATTTTGAATCGTCTTTAGTGAATCACATCAAGGCTGATGGTTTGATTATATCAAGCCCTACCGGTTCTACAGCTTATAACTTAGCTGCAGGTGGACCAATCCTTCACCCTGATGTGCGTGCGTTCGTGGTAACCCCGGTCGCGCCCCATTCATTGACCTCGCGTCCCTTGATCTTTCCCGACGATCGAACTTTGATTTTAAAGTTAGATGGTTCGGCCAGTGCGGCGCACTTGATTGTCGATGGTCAAATCGCCACTGAACTTTCGCCCGAAGACGAAGTTCACATCACAAGATCTAAAACAGATCATTTGATGTTAAGAAAGCCCGGGCATAATTTTTTTGAATTACTGAAGCAGAAATTAAAATTCGGAGACGGCTATGTTACAGGAACTTAAAGTTTCACAATTTGCGATCATTGATTCACTCCACATCGAATTTCAAGGTGGCTTAAATATTCTATCTGGTGAAACTGGATCAGGAAAATCAGTTCTGTTAAAAAGCTTAGGCCTTTTAATGGGAGAAAAAGCGTCGGCCGATATTATCCGTACCGGTTCACAACAAGCCGTTGTTGAAGGTTCGTTTAATTTAAAAAAACGCGCTGATATCAAAAAGAAATTACACGAAGCCGGCATCGAATCCGACGATCAGCAATTAATCGTTCGCCGCGTGATCGCGGTCGGTGATAAATCAAAAGTTTATTTGAACGGCTGCCTAAGTACGGTGAACCAACTACGTGAAATCGTAGCCCCTATGATTGAAGTCACAGGCCCTAACGCGCCGTTGATCGAAATGACTGGGCAGCATGATAACCGCAACTTACTTTCTAAGTCTTACCATTTAGATCTGTTAGACCAATACGCGGGCCACTGGGATAAACGTAAAGTTTACGAAGAAAAGTATCAAATGCTTCACGCCTTACGTGCTGAAATCTTAGAATTTGAAAAACAAGCGCAAACAAAATCGCAGCGTTTAGATTACTTAAAATTTCAATACCAAGAGATCGAAAAAATCGGTTTAGATCCGATAGCAGATTCTGAATTAGAAGACCAAATCAAATCCATGAAAGGATCGCACAAGATCCTTCAGTTCGTGGATCAATGTGAAAGCATGATCTATTCAGACGAAGATTCAATTTCATCGCGATTAAAGATCTTACAAAAGAAAGCTGTCGAAATTTCGATGGTGGCTCCGCAAATTAGCGACAAGATTGCTAAGCTAGCTGACGCGCAAACCATGATTGACGATTTTATCTATGAAGTGCGCCAAGATTTGAAAAAAATTAACTTAGACGCTGATAGTTTAGAAGAAAAAGAAAATCGTTTAAGCCAAGTTCGTAAATTACAAAAAAAATACGGACCTGACTTAGAATTAATTGCGGCCGAAGCTGATAAAATAAAAAAAGAAATCAGCGAACTAGAAAATTCAGACGAACACATTGAAAAATTAAAAAAACAAGCGTCGCAGTTAGAATTAGATTTAAAGAAAAAAGCCGAAGAACTTCACGTGGCGCGCACAAAGTTTGCCACTAAATTATCAAGTGAAGTGAATAAAGAGCTTTTAGATTTAAATATGAAGGGTGTTACGTTCGACATTCAAAACAACAAAATGGATCACTTAGTTTCGACCGGCATCAGCGACGTTGAATATCTTTGCCAGATTTCGACCAAAGACCCAAAACGTCCCATCGCGAAAGTCGCTTCGGGTGGAGAGCTTTCTCGTATTCTTTTGTCGCTTAAAAAATGCGTTGGCCAATCAGACTACCCGCGCACGTATTTATTTGATGAAGTCGATACGGGCGTTTCCGGCACTACGGCCGAAAAAGTGGGTCGCAAATTAAAATCGATCGCCAAAGGTCAGCAAGTTATTTGCGTCACGCATTTACCTCAAGTCGCCGCATGTGGCGATGTTCATTACTCGATTCAAAAATCAGCGAAAAAAGATTCGGTTTCGATGGATGTCATTGAACTGAAAACAAAAACGCGCGTTGAAGAAATCGCTCGATTAATCTCTGGCGAAAAAATCACGAAGACGTCTTTGGCCCATGCCGAACAGCTTTTAAGCGATAGTCATTAAGGGTTCTTTTATCCTGGGATGCTAAAAATCGTAATTGACCCCAAAGCTAGGAATTAGAAGCGACTTACTGAATCCAGGATTAACGGTACCGGTTCCTGAAGAATCTTGATTGGATCCGTAAGTTGCAGAAAAAAAATTCATTGAAAATATAAGTCTGATTTTGTTGGTCAAATTCGGTTGCAAGGCTATCTTGACTAAAGTTGACGCGCCCCTAAAAGTGACCGGATTACTATAGGTTCGGTTCGAAACCGCTACTGCAAACGGACTGTAAAGCAAACTAATCGCGATCAAATCATTTTGTAAGAAACTTTGATGTAGGCCAAACATGAAATTCTGCAACTCCATCGAGACTGCAGAAGTATCTGTTATTTTATCCGAAGTTGAAATCAGTACGTATTCAACGGCTAATTTCGTGCGATGCGTTTTCGGTATTTGCACTTTGAAATTAGCATCGTAAAAGTAACTTTCAACTCGTGTACCGGTGGCGATACTACTTGCGCCACTCATCCAGCCCGCCTCTAGACCCAAACTGAAATCGGCGCTAGAAACGGAAGACATTACAAAAATTAAAGTTATAACAACATATTTCATGCACCACTCGGTTAGTTTCAGGCACTATTTACTGGCAGTTTTTTTACATTTTTCGATAAATTTTTCTGGTAAACCATCTAACTGACGTAGATCAACACTACCATCTTTATCTTTAAATACTTTAAAATCATCCATGCAACTGCTTG
>JACMQO010000069.1 GCA_014376935.1 Bdellovibrio sp. | reverse complement strand
GAGATCATTACTGCAGGAGGGGTGAGGAATAGAGTGTATGTATGTATATATGTGACTTTATACTGGATACGTATGTGCGAGTAGGAAGAATACGAAGTATGCAATACTTATGTAAAGTTTCATATGATATATAGGAATTGCTTATCGGTTCGTAAAGCATTTTAAAGATTTATTAAATACACTTAAAATAAGAAGAAAAGATCGATGGAGATGAAGATGCGCTAGAAAAAGAAAATGATAATAGCAGATACAGAACATAAAGAAACCTGGGTTCGTCGAGAAGTAAGACATTTGCTCCTGACTTGACTACTTTCGCTAACTGACATCTATTCCTCTCTCCTCCAGATAGAGTCCCGACTTTCTTCTGTTGATCACTACCACTGAAATTAAACCAACTAACGTACTGACGCGCATTCATTTCGCGGCCACCCAACATCAACACGTCAGATCCACCCGATAATTCTTCGTAAACCGTTTTGTTCGGATCTAAAGTTTCTCGTGATTGATCAACGTATGCGATTTTTACGGTTTCGCCGACTTTAAACGTTCCGCTGTCTGGTTTATCTTGGCCCGTGATCATTTTAAATAATGTTGATTTACCGGCTCCATTTGGTCCAATAACACCCACGATCGCGCCACGAGGAATCGTGAAACTAACGTCATCTAATAATAATTTTTTATCAAAACCTTTACTGATATTTTGCGCTTCGATCACGATGTTACCTAATCGAGGCCCAGGTGGAATGTAGATCGACATCTCTTGTAATTTTTCAGCCGACGGTTCTTTTAATAAAGTTTCGTAGGCATTGATACGCGCTTTCGACTTTGACTGACGGGCTTTGGCGCCCTGACGAATCCAATCTAATTCACGCTCTAAAGTATTGGCGCGCTTACCGGCCGATTGTTGCTCTTGGGCGATCCGTTTGTCTTTTTGCTCTAACCAAGAGGTGTAATTTCCTTGGTACGGAATACCTTCACCACGGTCCAATTCTAAAATCCAACCGGCCACGTTATCTAAGAAGTAACGATCATGCGTGACGGCAATAACAGTTCCTGGAAATTTTGCTAAGTACTGTTCTAACCATTGAACCGATTCCGCATCCAAGTGATTCGTCGGCTCATCGAGTAATAAAATATCGGGGTTCGACATAATCAATCGTGTTAAAGCCACGCGGCGTTTTTCACCACCCGATAATTTAGCCACTTGCATATCGCCATCTGGACAGTTCAGCGCGATCATCGCCTGTTCGATCTTTTGATCAACTTCCCAACCATCCAAGGCTTCAATTTTTTCTTGAAGTTCACCTTGTTTTTCGATCATTTTATTCATCTCGTCCGGATCAAGATCAGGGTCCGAGAATTTATCGTTGATCGCATTATAATCTTTCATCAAAGCCGGAAGTTCGCCCATGCCTGAGAAAATATTTTCTTTCACCGTTAGGTTTTCGTCTAAGCGTGGCTCTTGTTCTAAGTAGCCGACTTTCATTTTTTTAGCTGGAAACGCTTCACCTAAAAATTCAGTGTCAACGCCCGCCATGATTTTTAGCAACGAAGATTTTCCGGATCCGTTCAGACCAAGAACACCGATTTTAGCTCCGTAAAAGTACGATAAATAAATATTTTTCAACACGTAACGATTCGGAGGGTAAAGTTTTGAAACACCCTTCATTGTATAAATAATATCTCGAGACATTTAAAAACCTCTTTTGCTTTTTTTTGTACATTTTAAGTTGATACTTGGAATAAGGAACAGTAGCATTACAGTTATTGATGGGCAACACGAACGACAAAAACTCAAAAAAAGACGACAGCACGAATTTACCCCTGAACAAGAAAAAGCGTTGGGGCGTAATCAAGAGCGATCTGAAAGACGCTTTGAATACTTGGGACCGCCTAGAAAAAAAAGAAGCCCCGCTGAGCCAAGAAGAGCAGCAATTAAACAACATTAAATCAATCATCAACCAACTAAAAGACAAGCTCGAGCAGTTCTAGAGATCGACTTTAGGTACGTGGCGCGACAAAATTTCACACTTCGGCCTGTGCTCGATTCGTTTTGACTCCATTTTAAGCGCGCGCTACGGTTTTGAACATCGCTTTACAAAAAGAGGTCTTCAATGGCACGCTCGATAATTTTTCTGACTTTTCTTTCAACACTTCTTATTTCGGTAGCAGGTTTGGCTGGCACGACAGTCCTAAGATGGACCGGAGCCGACGATCTTCGAGCCGATTTTTTACACGTCGTCGAAGTCATCAATCAAAAATCAGGAACGAAACTTTCAGCCTCAGATTTTTTTTTAATTGAAGACCGCGATTTAGCCAACAACCACTTTCAAATGTACGTGCAAAGTGTCAATGGACTACCCGTAAGTCAAAAAACCATTCGCCTTTGGACGAATCTAAATACCGGAGCCCTGATTCAAGCGGAATCCGCATTAGAAGGTGACGCCCACCTGGCACTTTTAAAAAAGAAGGCTCAAATATTTTCGGCGAAAAATATAGAATTAAGTTCAACTTTCTTACAAAATAAAGTGATGGCGTTAGCGAAAGCCATCGTTCGCCAGCACCCTGATGACCGCGCCATGACTGAAATAAAATCTGTCGATCAATGGTCGAACGGTAATTTGGTTCGAAACCTACGGATTAAAGGTAAGCATGGGCTTCACTTGATCGAAATCGATTTAAATCTGATGAAAGTGATCTCGGCCACTTATGAAAGTTTCCCCACGGCCGATACGAGCAAACCTTTTGCGAAAGACGCTCAAGATAACGAAAACGAATTTTCTTTACCGGCTTTGGTTTACCCGATGTACGAAGAGACCGAACAGGCCGTTCGCCAAACCCGCGTTAGTTCGCAATTAAAACATTTAAGTAAAAAAGTCTATAGCAGCACCACCGATCCGTATTTAAAATTACGAGAGCGTACATACTTAGATGTGAAACAAGATTCCATTTTAGGATTAACACTAGAAGGACAAGCGCAAGGTTACTGGGCGATGTCAGATATTAAAGTGAAAGCCGCACAAATCAAATCACAGCTGACGTTACAAGATAATTCGTTAAGTAGCGTAAGCCCCACTGGGCATGTTATTTTAGAGGGACGTTACGCGACGGTTAGTCTTCACCCGGACGCAGTGACGGCATTTCATGGTTTAAATTTTACTCCGGCCCGTTCAACGGCCTTTCGCCCAAATTGGGCGCCCGTTTCATTCGATTCTGACCAGTGGCAAATGATTCCGGGTGGATCGTATTTAGGTCGCCCGCTACTAACTTATGATGCGGCTTACCTGCGCACAGCCCGTCGCTTGGCCGATCATAATCCGACCGAATACATCAATGATGGTTTTGATGAAGTTCAAGTTTATCATTCGATCAATACTTTATTTGAATCGCTCCATGCGATTGGATTTACTGATCCTGAATTATCAACGCGTCCGTTTCATGCGTTTTTATACGATCCAGATATCAGCAGCCGCGATAATGCATACTACACCGACGACACGATTAACTTTACAACGTACTCAAGTAACGCACAAAATTACGCCCGCGATAATTCAACGATTTGGCACGAGCTTGGCCACGGTATCATGGACCGTTTGATGGGAGACTCGTTACAATTAGCGGATACCGGTGGATTAAGTGAAGGCATGGCTGATTTCGTCGCGGCCTTAGTGATCGAAAAAGTCACCAACGGCGTCCCGTTTGATGGCGCAAATGATTTCCGTATTATTAACAATACGGGCTTTTATTTAACAAACGAAGTGCACGATGACGGCGAAGCATACGGCGGTGCCATGAAAGATCTTTTAGTCGCGGCCCGCGCGCGTTGGGGAGACCAAGGCGTTTTAAAAGTGGGCGATTTAACAATGGAGACTATGCGACTGTGCCGCAACCATCCGGGATTAACAGCCGAGCTTTGGTTTTCACACATGTTGTTCGCCGATCAGTTAGGTCACGACGGCGTGCGTGCGCCCAATGAAATGAATGATCTTATTTTAAATTCATTAGCGGGACGAAATTTTACTTTCGAAAATCAAAAACGCGCCGAATTTAAAATCAGCGCGAATGGCAGCGAAGTTTTAAGTCGCGGCCCAGGTTCAAGAAATAACCCGATCCCCTTTGCGGCAGCGCCAACAGAATTTGCTTCTTTTGATTTGCAAGTCACGGCCACCGACGGTGATCTTTATAAAATTAAATACCCGGTCACCGTCAAAGTTCAGTATGAAAATGGACCGCTTCAAGGTGCAATGCATTGGAAATATCAAGAGCAAAGCCCCGTCAGTTACCAATTAAATTCAGCCGAAGACGTTTTGAATTTAAATATTCAAGCCAGCGGCACATGTGATTTTGTGAACCGCGCGGATGGCTCTTGCCAAGACTTTGTGTACGTTCAGTTATGGCCAACAGACGCCACAAAACCCGTTGCGAAGAAAAGATTCTATCTTCGATTACTGCCAGCAACGAAGAAATAAGCCTTTTTGCGCTTACGCCCAAGCGTCACATTGTGAAACGTTTAGACACTTCTAACCCGTTAAAACTATTTTAACGGGTTTATAGCCCGCTGTCAGAATTGCAATTGCATAGTTCCGATAAAAGACCCCAACTTTTGCGGAGCGTGTATGAAATCCAGTCGCCTATTAAATATCAGCCTATTAACTGCCACCGTTCTTCTTGCGGCATGCGCGGGTCCCAAAGATAATTCTGGCGCCGCAAAAATCGCTAACCCAAATCTACGCGAATCAAAACAGCGCGAAACGACCGTCACTGCAGAAAATGCAACCTGCTCTAAAGAAGTGACTGATGCGCTAAATGCGGTGATGTCACAATCTAACGTCGATTTAAAAACCCAAGAAAAAGACTCTTTAGTTTTAATGCAAAAAGCCTGTGAAGCATTTGATAAGGCTTTAACAAAACAAGTCGGCGAAGATTCGAACTGTCGAACTGAGTTAGAAGGCGCTTCAGAAACGCAAACGATCTCAAAAGACACAACGAAAGAATTTTGCGGCTCGGTCGATGCGGCCTTGAAACCCGCGACTGAAAAAACCGACAGCAGTACAACAAAGAAACCTGATGCAGCCACGAGTAAAAACTCTGGATCGGCACCTGTGACTGAATCTCCGACCGAAGTTGCGCCCGTTAAAAAAATTAAACCAGCCGATACTAAAATCGCCGACCTGAAAAAAGGTTTGTTATTTACAATTAAAAAAGTTGAGATCTTAAGCGCCGTTTTAATGCGTCAGGGTTTTATTCAAGATGGTGTTTTAGTTGAAGCGACCGGTGATCTTGACAACACATTAAGCTACTGCGAATTGGGAAATATGAATTTTCCACTTAAAATAGTGAATGATCAAACCGTCAAGATGACTTCAATTAAAATTGAGGAAAGAACTTTAACATTAGCAAACGACGACGCTTCTGCGATCTTCGTTTGCCAACGACCACCCTTTAATGATGATCGCGATAAAGCCTGGGGCTTTTTAGAATTAACTAAGGTTTTAGATGGCGTAGTTGAAATCAAAGCCATCGATTAATTTTTAAACTTCGTCGGCGGCTTTCACTTTAATTTCTAAAGCGTGAAGGCCACTGCTAAATTCGTCTTTCAGTAAGTCCATCACCATGCGTTGACGATCGACGCGCGACTTTCCGTTAAAATCAGCGCTGGTCATCATCAATTTATAATGCGTTTCGCCAGTAAAGCCCGCCGAACCTAAATGTTCAACGTGCCCTGCGTGCTTATCACTATCATTTTTAACTTCTAAACTAAGCGGATTTAAAGCCTGCATTTTTTCGATAATTCGGTGTTCGCGATTTTTCATTTAGCTTTTCTTTTTCAAATTTTCGAGCTGAGATTTTGCAATCGCAAAAGCCATCTTACCAAAACCGATCACGCCTTTTTCATCTAGCTTTTTTTCGATCTTTTTAGCTTGTTGTAAAGCCTGAGAAGCCACAAGGTCTGCAATTGGGTGGTTTAAACCGAGGTTTGTAAAGTCGCCTTCGTGGGTCCATTGGTGAGCCACTTCGGTCGCAACTTTCTCAGTGGTTTCAAATACTTTTGGGATTTGGGCGCGAACAACTTCGCTGAAAGGAAACTCAATCTTAACCTGGTGCTTTTGATCGGCTTCGCCGTCGATCACTTTCGTATTTTCACTATCATCGCTATTTTCGATTTCATCGTTGTGTTGGCTCATGTTTACCTCTATAAACTACCCTATCATGATAAAAATACTTGAGGAAAATGAATTTTTCCTAATTCTTTATAAGCCAGCAGGAACTAGTGTCCACAACGAATCTCCGTCATTAGTCGAGTACCTTAATAAGCATAAAAAACCGCTTCATTTTGTAAACCGCTTAGACCGCGAAACTTCGGGTTTAGTGCTAGTTGCAAAAAAACCAGAAATTCACGATGAATTAAACGATGCTTTAGAAGAAGGCCAAAAATTATACCGCGCCTTACTACGTGGCCCATGGAAAAAACCGGCTAAAAAAGTCAGCTGGACAGCCCCATTAACCGACAAAGCCGAAGGCCGTAAAAATCCAAAAGGTTTGGCCGCTGGACGCATTGCCTGCGAAAGCCAAGTGACCGTGGTTCGAACAAACAACTACTTCACCGAAATCATCGTTAAATTATTAACAGGCCGTCAGCACCAAACCAGAAAGCACGCCGCCATCGCAGGGCTTCCGATCGTGGGCGATAATCGCTACAACGACAAAACGTATAACGAAAAAATCAAAGACCGTTTTAAAGCTGAACGCATGCTTTTACATGCCGAAGTTTTAGAATTTGAATACAACAATAAGAAATATAAATTTGAAAATAAATTGAATTTAGAACCTTATTTCAAAGTTGAAGCGCAAACTGAAGTAAAAGAAAAAACAAAATAGTTAAGTAAGCCCCGTCTTTGCGTTGGCGGCTTCAATTTTTTTCACAAGATTATTTAACATTGCTTTTAACCACACTGGGTTTGCCGCTAAAACTTCATAAATTTTATCGGCTTCGATCTGAATCAATTCAACTTCACTGGTCGCCATCACAGAAGCGGAATGAACTTTGTTCTTTCCTAAATGCGCCATCTCGGCGATGAAATCACCGACACCAAGCTCTGTTAAAACTTCGACCTTGCGACCACTTGTGCGCACCACATTTAGTGTGCCCCGTTTCACAAAGTAAACGTAAGGATCTAAAGTGCCTTCGGTCACAATAATTTCATGGGGACGCTTTTTCACAAGGGTGTACATATAGAAAAACCTCAGATGATAAACTAAACAATATAACTATTATTTTTTTAATTTGTTTAAGAAGTCACTGACTAAATTTTCACGTTCTAGGCCCGACACTGGTCTAGCGCCCATTTGGTAAAATGAGTATAAACTTTCAGAGGCTTCAGTCAGAAACCGCGACGCGAACACGGGCTTAATTTGTCCCATTTTTTTCCGCTGACGGCAGTAAGTTAAGATTAATTTTTTTTGGGCCCGCGTGATGCCCACATAAAAAAGCCTGCGCTCTTCATCGATATCAGATCCTAAGCGTTTGTGCGGAAGTAAATCTTCTTCGACGCCGACAAGTAACACCACCGGAAATTCTAAACCTTTACTGGCATGAAACGTCATCAGCTGAACCTGGTCTTTACGTTCGTCATCGGAATTATCATCACGCAGTAGCATCGCATCGATAAATTCTTTTAACGAATTGATCGAGTGATCCCGTTTCGTCAAAAAAGATTCCAAAATGCGTCCGACGATTTCGACGACCTGCCATTTTTTATCAAATATTAAACCATCGTTAGCTTGTTGAGCTAAATAATCGCGGTAACCGCAGTCACGCATCAGATTCTGAAAGCGTTCAGAAACACCCGCCCCGATTGATGAGTCATCTAAAACACGCTGCGGAAATACCCACAGCCACTTAAAGAATTCATCCATACTAGAGCCCTGCTTATCAGCCACACCCGTTTCGCGCCAACGAATACACGCCGACTGTAAATCAATTTTATTTTCAAATGCAAAATCAGATAACTTTTCTAAAGTCGTATCCCCGATGCCACGCGGGGGCGTATTTAGAATACGACGAAGGCTGACTTCATCGGGTAAAATCGATTGTTTTAAATAAGCTAAAACATCTTTGGCTTCTTTACGTTCAAAGATTGATGTGCCGCCCGAAATTTCGTAAGGGATATGATTACGACGCAGCGAGCTTTCAATAAATGCGCCTTGGGTGTTTGATCGATACAAAATCGCGATATCGGCATATTTATAATCATGCTGACGTTTAAAAGTTTGAATTTCGCGTAAAACAAAATCAGCCTCTTCATCTTCATTTTCTAAAATAAAGACTTCGGGCTTTTCTTCATCATTTTTTACTTTGGTAGAACGTAAAATTTTACCGTGACGTTTTTTATTTTTTGATATGACTTCATTGCCTAAATCTAAAATGGAAGTCACTGATCGGTAATTTTTTTCTAACTTAACAACTTTGCAGTTATCATTATTTGATGGAAAATTTAAAATATTTGCGATCTCGGCCCCGCGCCAGCCGTAAATGGATTGATCATCATCACCAACGACGGTTAAATTTTTATGCTCGCGCGATAGATAATCAACCAAAAGCATTTGCTCAGCATTAGTGTCTTGAAACTCGTCGACCATGATTTGCGTGAATTGCTTTTGTGTTTTTTCTAAAACTTCTGGAAATTTTTTAAATAATTTAATGGGCTCAAGTAGTAAGCCTTCAAAATCAGTGACTCCTAGAAGAACTAATTTTCGTTCGTACTTTGGTGCGATCACTTCGGCCAATTCATGGTATTCATCTAAATGCCCAGGCGGTATTTTTTTACCCGAACGTAAAATATTAACTAAACTTAATAATTTATCCGCATCAAATTTATCTTTACTGGTTTTAATCGTCTTACATAAATCTTTGATCACGGCCTGTGAATCAGACTGATCGAGGACCCCGAAATTTGGAGTTAATCCAAGATACTGATAATTTTTTCTTAACAATTGAAGTCCAAACGAATGAAACGTTCCGGCCCATAAACCTTTGGCCGTCGACCCTACTTTATTTTGAACACGGTGTTTTAATTCGCGCGCCGCTTTATTGGTAAAGGTCAGCACCGCAATCTGACTGGCTTGAGCGACGTTTTCTTCGATCAGGCGGCCCGTTCTAGAAACCAGAACCGTTGTTTTACCCGAACCTGCACCCGCTAAGATTAGTAGCGGGCCGTGATTATGGTTAACGGCTTCAGCTTGTTCTGCGTTTAATCCGGCTAACCACTTACTCATTGTAACAACTCTTTTGAATTAAAATTTTTGTTTTTAAAAATTAAACTTTATTGTGCATTAATGTTTTAATTTCAGATTCAAACAAAACTTGGATGCGATCAGGTTGAACCGACTTCACGTAACCCATACCAAAAGTTGAATGATCAATTTTTTGATTTAATTCAAACTTAGTTTTGATACTGAAAGGAATCGCTTTATCCGCACTGCGGTTTGTTGTTAAAGCTTGAAAATCATCCGCATGGGTCGGTTTACGAGACTTGGAAGGTTTTTTCGCTGCGCCTGAAGCCGTTTTTTTAGCGACCGCGCCCTCTTTAGGTAAAGAGTACGTTTTGATTCCTTTACAAACTTCACATTGCACCTTTGCAGACGTTGGTGATTTATGAGTTAGAACAGTGTGGTAGCGTTCAGCATCACATTTTTTGCAAAAAGTGTAAAACGACTTTGCGACTGCGGGTAATGTTATTTGATTCATTCTTTTTTCCTTACGCTTGTTTTAATTTATAAACTGTTAATGGATCGCGCAGACCTTTTTGGGCGATGTCGCCCGCGTTCAAATAAAAAGGGCCTTCGTTATTTTGAATACGGTTTTGCATCGTGATCATTGATTGTTCGTCGTTCGGATCAATGATGTGCTCTGTCTTTCCGTATTTTTCTAAAAATGCTAAATCCGGTTCGTGGGTAAAAAACTTTTCCCAGTTATCGGTGTTCACTTCACAACGGTACGTCATTGTCTTGGCATGCGTGTGAACAGGCGCATAAGAGCCAATCATTTCTAAGTGTCCATAATTCGAATGAAGTTTTAATGAAGGGCTACTCCACTGAGTCATACCCGAACATTGATTGACGTTCGCGTACCACAAAGCAAAAGCTTTCGATAAAAAACCTAATCCATAATATTGCTCTTGTTTCGGAAGTAACGAATTCACCGAGCAAAGATCATAAGCCACCCATTCACCTTTGTGCATGGTTGGAATAATGATGAATAGCGACAACGGGCACCATTCGTTTTCATCTGAAAAATTTAAAAGAGTTTTTACTTTTTGCGGAAGTTTACTTGTGCGACCGGCAAAGCCTGCAACAAACCCCGGCATCGCGGCGCAATCATAGAAAACCCAACGGGGAATGGCTAAATCTTGGGTTCCGAAGGCTTTCCATTCAATTTGGTAAATGGCTTCTGCAAAAGGAAGTTCTTTTAAATCCAGAGGGTTTTTAAAAATAGGCTCGTGTTTAAACCAATCGCAATTGTGACGAGTTCCAGGATTCGTAATCATATTTTCTGGACGTACAAATACGTACGGGCGAATATCGCCCGATTCAAGCCAAGTGGCTCTTTTTAAAAGAGTGTTCAATGACGAAGACAATTACGCTTTTCCTAACGGGCTGGACTGTGCAGCCCCTATGGGGCTAGTCATCGTTTCAGGTCTGACAACTTCATCAAATTTTTCAGCCGTTAATAAACCTAAATTCACAGCTTCTTCTTTTAAAGTTGTTCCGTTCTTATGAGCCGTCTTCGCAATTTTAGCCGCGTTGTCGTAGCCAATAATTGGATTTAATGCTGTGACTAACATCAAAGAGTTCTCTAGATGTTTTTTAATTTGAGCTTTATTCGCCGTCATTCCATCAACGCAGTGATCAACAAAACTTTCACACGAATCTGCTAATAAACGAATCGAGTTTAAGCAATTAAACACAATCACTGGCTTAAATACGTTTAATTCGAAGTGACCCGTTGCTCCGCCGATATTCACTGCGACGTCGTTACCTAAAACTTGCGCGCAAACCATCGTCATCGCTTCGCTTTGGGTTGGATTTACTTTTCCCGGCATAATTGAACTGCCCGGTTCGTTTTCTGGCAAATGCAATTCGCCAAAACCGCAACGTGGCCCGCTACCTAGTAAACGAATGTCATTAGCGATTTTCATTAAAGAAACCGCTACCGTTTTTAAAGCACCGTGCACTTCAACTAAAGTGTCATGCGATGCCAACGCTTCAAATTTATTTGGAGCTGTGACGAAAGGAATTTTAGTTTCAGCCGCAATCGCTGCCGCTGCCTTGACTGGAAAATCGATATGCGTATTTAAACCTGTACCAACCGCAGTTCCACCTAAGGCTAACTCGTGAAGATGCGGAAGTGTGTTTTTCACACGCTGAATTGAATTCTTCATTTGTGTCGCGTAACCAGAAAATTCTTGCCCTAGCGTTAAAGGCGTTGCGTCCATCAAATGCGTGCGACCAATTTTAACGATCGAAGAAAATTCAGATGATTTTTTCTCTAATGCTTTTTGCATTTTTTCTAACATCGGAATTAAACGATGGTAAATTTGATCGGCAACGGCGATATGCATCGCTGTTGGAAAAGTATCATTCGAACTTTGACCTTTGTTCACGTCATCATTCGGGTGAATTTCTTTTGAAGGTAAAGTTAAACCCATCATCGTCATCGCACGGTTTGCGATCACTTCGTTCGCGTTCATGTTTGACTGTGTGCCTGAACCTGTCTGCCAAACAACTAACGGAAACTGAGAATCTAATTCACCGCTGATGACTTCGTTGGCTGCTTTCACGATCAACTCGGTTTTCTTTGCGTCCAATAATCCTAATTGAGAATTTGTAACGGCCGCACATTTTTTTAAAATACCAAGGGCCTTAATCATTTCACGTGGAAAGCGGTCTCCACCAATTTTAAAATTTTGAATTGAACGTTGCGTTTGCGCGCCCCATAAAGCTTTCGCCGGAACTTGCACATCACCCATAGTGTCTTTTTCTATTCGGAACTCTGACATAAAAACTTATCCTATCAATTTTTAGATTTTTTGTTCTTTACACTTTTTTCTCCGCGCACAACTTGGCCCACACTGGCTTGGTCGGTCGGATAAATCACTAACTCTTGAATATTAACATGCGAAGGGCGTTGTAAACACCACAAAATTGTCTCGGCGATATCCGGGGCTTTTAGCGGCATCATGTCATTGTATACGGCATCTGCTTTTTGCTGATTTCCCAAGCGAACTTTCGAAAATTCGGTCTCAACCATACCCGGTTCGATATTAGTCACGCGCGCGCGGGTTCCCTTAAGGTCCATACGCAGCCCGTCAGAGATCGCACGAACGGCAAATTTCGTCGCACAGTAAACAGCTCCGCCTTCATAGACCAAACGGCCAGCGACCGAGCCCAAATTCACGATATGACCTTCATTTTTGATGATCGCAGGAATTAATGCCCGCGTTAAATACAAAAGACCCTTTACGTTGGTATCCATCATTTGGTCCCAATCGTCGGTATTGGCGTCTTGAAAAAGTTCGACCCCTTTTGCTAAACCCGCGTTATTGATCAAAATTGAAATACTGCTTAACGTTTTTTGATTTTTCTTTGCAAACGCTTGAACGTCTTTCGAACTTTGAATATCTAATTTAAAAATTTCGACTGATTTCGCACCAAGCTTTAGGCACTTTGCCTTGATGACCTTCAGGCGATCTAAACGACGGGCGATTAAGATTAAATTCGCTTTTTCAGCAGCCAAACTGTAAGCGACCGCTTCACCAATGCCGGCAGAGGCGCCCGTTATGAAAGCTGTGTGGCCAAATGCTGTTTTGTTTTTCATTCTGCAGAACCTAGCATTCATCTTGACTAAGCACACGTGTTTTTTGATTATGCGCCTATGAAATCGCAGCAAAAACAATACTGGCTTATGAAATCGGAACCTGATGTATTTTCAATCGACACTTTAAAAAAAGATGTCACAACCTGGTGGGAAGGTGTGCGTAATTACCAAGCGCGAAACTTCATGATGAAAGAGATGATCGTCGGCGACGAAGTTTTGTTTTATCATTCAAACGCGACTCCGCCTGGTATTGCGGGCTTGGCCGTCATCAGTGAAGCGGCGAAACCGGATCCGACTCAGTTTGATAAAAAATCAGAGTACTACGATCCAAAAGCCACCAAAGAAAAGCCAAATTGGTTTTGCACGCAAGTGAAATACAAAAAAACTTTTAAACACTTCATCACACTTGAAAAATTAAAAAATGATAAACACTGCGAAAATTTACTGGTGATTAAAAAAGGCCAACGCCTTTCGATCCAACCTGTTTCTGAAAAAGATTTTCAGTATTTAAGTCAGCTGGGTTTAGGCTCAATTTGAACGAAATAACAAAACCAAAACTTTTTTTAGCCCCGATGGAAGGCGTCACAGATTGGGTGATGCGAGACTTGTTAACTTCGATCGGCGGCATTGACCATTGCGTGACCGAATTTTTGCGTGTGACTGAACGTTTACACCCCTATTCAGTTTTTGAAAAAAATTGTCCCGAATTAAAAACGGGATCAAGAACGCGTGCCGGAACGCCGGTGTTTGTGCAACTTCTGGGTGGCCAAGCCGGGCCATTAGCCGAAAACGCCGCCCGCGCGGCCGAAATGGGAGCTTTAGGAATTGACCTTAATTTCGGATGCCCAGCCAAAACCGTGAACCGTCATGATGGCGGAGCCACGCTTTTAAAGCACACGGACCGCATCTACAATATCGTAAAAACTGTGCGCGCGGCCGTGCCCAAAGACACGCCCGTCACCGCAAAAATTCGCCTAGGCTTTGATAATCCCGAGTCGTGTTTAGAAAACGCGAAAGCCATCGAAGAGGCCGGTGCCACGTGGCTAACGGTTCACTGCCGCACGAAAACTGACGGTTACAAACCACCCGCTTTTTGGGAGTGGATTCCACGCATTCAAGAAAAAACCAGTATTCGCCTGATCACAAACGGCGAAATTTGGACGGTCGATGATTTTAACAAATGTGCGGCCATTGCTAAAACACATGATTACATGATCGGCCGCGGAGCTATTCGTAATCCATTTATTTTTTCTGAAATTAAAGCGGCTGCAGATAACCCCGTCAAACCCGAAAAACCCCCGGTAGGGTTGATCCTTCATTTTTTTGACGCAAGCAGTGTCTACGTGAACGATCACTTCGCCGTCGCGCGCACAAAAGGTTGGATCAAGCAATTATCATTCACCCACGCTGACTTAAAGCCCATTTTTGACGAAATCAAAGTGCTTAAAAAACCCAGTGAATTCAAAGCCCGTCTAGAGTATCATTTTAGCTAACTTGAAGGAGCTTCACATGACTCAAACTGCTACCATTAAAATGTACAAAAAAAATCCATGCCCTTACTGCGACCGCGCTAAAGCCTTACTTGATGATAAAGGTTGGAAATACGAAGTGGTCGACTTAACTGACAAACCGGCTGAATTAGAAAGACTTAAATCAGAAACTGGCTGGAGAACCGTTCCGATGATTTTCATCAATGATAAATTAGTTGGCGGATACTCTGACTTAAGAACTTTAGAAGACGATGGCAAATTAGACGCCATGGTTCAGGGCTAATTCGAGACCTTTAGTTTTAAAATCCGCACCCTGTGAGAAACATTTCAGGGGCTCTTCTTCCCGAAGTTGGACGTTGGTTCATAGCGTTATTTGTTCGTTAGTCGTAAGTGTCACGGTGACTCACTATACCAACGGCAAACATCGGGCAAAAGACCTTTCACAAAATCAAAAAAGTTTTCCACATTCTAAAATTGGTCGTCCTTGCAGGACTGGAAAGTACGAACCGCCGCAGTTTGACGAAAAATTTATTTATTTTTCTTCTTCGATTTTTACAATCGGACGAGTCATATAAGAATTGTAAATCGCGTAACAAAACACAATGCCTGTCACTGCAGCGGCTACGATAAACCAAACTACGAATTTGGCGCCATTTACTTTTGGAATCGGACTAACTTGTTTTTCTTGAATCATTTTAAATTCCCATCTTGAGTTCGGATCTCAATTCTTATTTTATTATTAAACCAAACCATTCAATATATACTTCATCCTATTGACGAAGTTCTGTTTTCTGCATCATGCATTGCTCGCTTTCAAAAAAGCGCGCAACATTTATTCGTAAATCTGAAAAATTCTTTGCAACCGCAACCGCCGACATTAATGAATGACCAAACTGTAACCATACATGAGTTGTCCGCACATAAAACGCAACTTTTCGTAGCGCTAAATTTTCGCTAGCACCCGCGACGCTCATAAAATAATGTTCGCTGTAGTCGATCATCTTCATCAAAGCGCGACCGTATTCGGCCCCTTCTTCTTCTAATGTGACGGGGGCTTTTCGGCCTTCAAAACCCGCGGGTGCTTCTAACCCTAATTTTTCACCTAGTTGCCACATCATCCACGGACGTGCCGCTAGGGCCCGCCCCGCCATGACTTTGTCGCAACCCGTGGTCGTTAACATTTCTAAAACATCTTCAACGGTTTGAATATCACCGTTACCGATGATCGGAACGGTACAATTTTTTTTAAGCTCGGTGATTTGATTCCAGTCAGCTTGACCGCGACGTTTTTGTTCGGCCGTACGCGGATGCAGCGTGATCCAGTCCGCACCCGCATCAATAAGCGTATTTACAAATTTAATTAATTCCGGAACGGACTGAGAACTGCCCACCGCACGTAACTTCACCGACACCGGAACCGTCGCATTTTTCTTCGTCATTCGCACGACTTCGGCGGCGTAACCGACGTCTCCCATCAAAGAGACTCCGTAATTATGTTTTAATGCTTTTTGAACCGGGCATCCCATGTTGATGTCGATGCCGGTCGCGCCCCACTCGTTCACTAAACGTTTTACCGAATCTTCGA
Organism: Bdellovibrio sp.; assembly: GCA_014376935.1. GTDB lineage: Bacteria > Bdellovibrionota > Bdellovibrionia > Bdellovibrionales > Bdellovibrionaceae > Pseudobdellovibrio. The sequence goes on along the minus strand of JACMQO010000069.1, from coordinate 11,448 downwards.
TGGGCTTTTGTTCGTTACCTAGAATTTGCGGCACTAAATTCGATTCGAAATCATCACGTAATGTTTCGGGAGTGGTTTTTAAATTTTCTCCGGGAACGCGGCGCGAATTCAACATCTCTGTCGGCCAGTGAGTTGATGCGTTTAACGGCATATATTCCGAAATCACGCGCCTTAAGGCTACGTGAGTCAACCCAACCATCGGGGCTAATGTCAGTGGAAAATTTAAATCGGTTACGTTACGCATAAGGGTGATGTTTACACTTTATTTTGCAATAATAAAAGGGTTCAATAGAGCCAATCAACTTTTGTGAAAGTTCTCAAATACGGAGCCCTACCTTGCCTATTCATTCTAAAACGATTGGTATTCTTGGAGGCGGTCAATTAGCCCAAATGCTTGCGTTAAAAGCAAAGCAAATGGGACTAACCACCTTTGTTTTATCTGAAAATGCTCACGACCCTGCCGCCACCGTTGCGACCACGTGGATGCAAGGAAGCCTAAAATCTCCGGAAAATATTCAAGCCTTAGCGGCCCAAGTCGATTGCCTGACTTTTGAAAGCGAGTTTATACCCGCACAACTTTTGAAAAAAAGTTTACAAAAGCTACGCACGAAAAGAATCGAACCTAACCTAAATATTTTAGCAAAAATGCAAGATCGCCTTTTTCAAAAAGAGTGGCTTTACGATTACGGCCTACCCACTTTAGATTACGTTAAAATTAATTCGAAAGATGATCTTGAATTAGCTTTTAAAGCTTTTGATGGTCAGATGGTTTGTAAAGAACGCTTTGGCGGCTACGACGGTTATGGAACTTACGTAATCACAAACAAAATTGACTTGATCAGTTTTAAGAAAGCTTTCAAAGGCGAAGAAAATCAATTTATCGCCGAACGCTTTGTTAGTTTTAAATCAGAACGTTCGATCATTTTTGCCAGAAATACTTTAGGCGAAATGATTCACTTACCGATGGTACAATCGGTGCAAATTAATCATCAGTGCGATTACGTGATGGGCCCTTCCATTCATCCCAAAGAAAAAAAATTAATCGCCAAGATCAATCAATTCTTAAACGCGATTAACTATGTGGGCGTGATCGCCTTTGAACTTTTCGAAATCGGACCGAAACTAGTCATCAACGAAGTGGCCCCACGCGTTCATAACACCGGACATTTTTCGCAAGAGGCTTTAAACATTGATCAGTTCGAACTTCATTTGCGCTGTATATTAGGATTAAAACTTCCACCGGTTAGTTTACGCCAACCGGCCTTCGTTATGGTGAATTTACTGGGGCAAAGCACACGGAACCCGTCGATCAAAACAATGCCCACGGGTGCGATGCATTGGTACGATAAAGATGAAAATCGTCCACGCCGAAAAATGGGCCACATCAATTACATCGGCAAAAATAAGAAAGCGTTACTAAAAAAAGCGTTGCTCGAGCGTAAAGGAATTCTTTTATGAAAAAATCATCTGTTGCCATCATCATGGGAAGCCAAAGCGATTTAGTCACAATGAGTGCAGCCGCAGAGGCGCTGAAAGAATTTAAAGTTTCTTACCACATCGAAATCGTATCGGCACACCGAACGCCTGATAAAATGTACGAATTTTCTAAAACGGCCGCCGAAAAAGGTTTTCAAATCATTATCGCCGGAGCTGGGGGTGCCGCGCACTTGCCAGGAATGGTAGCTTCGCTAACGACTTTACCCGTCATCGGCGTACCCGTCACAATCGGAAAACTAAAAGGCTTAGACGCTTTATTATCCATCGCCCAAATGCCGAAAGGCGTTCCGGTCGCAACCATGGCGGTCGATAACGCGTACAACGCTGGGCTTCTAGCAGTACGTATTTTAGCTTTACAAGATTCGGGCTTACAAAAAAAAATAGAAGCGTTTCAGAAGAAACAAAGCCTTAAAGTTAAAAAGATGAATAAGACATTGAAGAAATAGTTTTAGTTAGAAGTAAAACGCAACAGACATTTCGTTCGTCGTTCCGAAGTTCATTCGCACCGAAGTAACCTGTGAAAAAGGACTTCCATAAATCTGCTCATAAAAAGAATTCGTCGAGATACCGGCACCTAATTTTAAACGTAGATTCGTAAGTGTACCGACAGAAAAATCCCACTGATATCCAATCAGTGCTTCGGCCCCTAATTTTGAATCCTTAAAAGTATTACGCCCATTTGGAAACATTTGCGTCTCATCGACTTGATAAGTCGCGTAATTTATTCCGGCCGCGTAATACCAACCACGACTGGCTGGCACACCGTAATTCCAGTAATTATAGCGTAAGGCGATTGTTGTAAACTGCTCAAACTGTTGATTGTCGCCGCCCGGACGGTAATAAGAACGGTATCTTTCAAGTTCAATCGATGAATTATCCGATATGTTTTTTCCTATACCGATCGAGTTACGATGACCGAATAGATCTATCGGACTTAGTTTAATGAAATAACTTTTCTCTTCAGCATTTTTCTGAAGAAAAGGCGTTTGGTCTTCGACTTGTGCGAAAGCTCGATAAGATATTACAAAGATAAAAATACTAAGAACACAGTTCAATTTAGCGCGCCTGCTTATATTCATTATTTCTCCAATAGAAAAACGATTAAAGCACTTTACTTGCTTTTAGACAATACCGGCCAGACCAAATAAAAAAGGGCGAACCTTTTCAGGCTCGCCCTAACTTTGCACAAATCCCCACCCGTACAAAATGGTAATTAAAAAAAACTAAGCTAATACGACGTTTGATACGATTAAGAAAAAAAGTACCGCGCTAAGAACGATGTTTGTTGTCGACATAAGTTTCATAAAAGATCCTTTGTTAGAAAATTAAGTTCACTGGTAATAACACAATTTTTTCATTTAATATTATTTTTAGATGAATTCTTTAAAATAGTGAATTTTCATATAGAAACTACTGTCCAACATTTTGACAGTGGCAAAGCGCCTCAAGAATTTGATTGAAGTGGCTAAACTGTGATAGGTTCAAAGTATGAAATTAACTTTTTTATTCTTAATAAGTAATGCAGCCTTAGGCCTTCAATCTTGTAACGGAAACGCCGTCAAAGACTTGGTCGATAAGGCCCAATCTAGCAGCTATAGCTACACGTTAAGTGAAAATAATTGTTCAACGGGACAACATGATTTTTCATCGCAAGAGGCTATGTGTGATGGATTAAAAAATGATTCTTTAAATAATTACTGCGCAAGTCAATTGCGGCACGCAAAATTTCAATCTGATTGCCCAGGGCGCACCTGGTAGTTTTTTTTAAAGCTAACTATTTAATTTCGATGGCGGCAGGTGAAGCGCTTTTCGCTTTCATACACTGTCTGGCCGCTTCAAAAATAACTAACGAGAATACAACGTCAGATGCAAACTGAGCTCTGAAAAATGGAACTCCTAATAAGTACGAATTCATCAATCCTTCAAAATTCTGCGCGTAGAAAGCATTACCCATCCAAGATGTAAAATTTGTGATTAAGAAAAATAAACACGCACCTGCGATCGACGTCATGGCCGTTCGAACGCGGGGTGAGTTCACTTGAAGTGTACAGCCTAAAGCCACGATCAATGCGTACGAAAAATAGACCGGAAGCATCTGATTATGTAGACCGATCATAAGGTCTGAAATAAATAAACCCATCAACGGAACCAAGACCGCAAAATATTTTTTAGAAAAGTAAGCTCCTGAAAATAATGCCACTCCACCCACGGCTGTGAAATTCCAGATATGAGAAGTCAGTCTTGAAACCACAACAAGGGCCACAAGAGCTAAAAACACGAACCACTCTACTTTTGAATCATTTTTTAAAGCTAGTTTTTCCATGGGCGTATATTACTATTTATTGTGCCTTTCGTCGACAAGATCTTTCACCACCGCAGGGTCAGCTAATGTCGAAGTATCGCCTAGGTTTTGAAGGTCATTTTCGGCGATTTTGCGTAAAATACGGCGCATGATCTTACCCGAGCGTGTTTTTGGTAACCCCGGAGCCCACTGAATCACGTCTGGCGTCGCAATCGCGCTGATCATGGTGCGCACATGCTGAATCAAAACTTTTTTCAATTCATCCGTAGCTTGAATACCCGATTTCAACGTGACGTAGGCATAAATGCCCTGCCCTTTTAAATCATGCGGATATCCAACAACGGCCGCTTCGGCCACGCTATGATGATCAACCAACGCCGATTCAATTTCGGCCGTTCCTAAACGGTGACCTGATACGTTGATGACGTCATCCACGCGTCCGGTAATCCAATAAAAACCATCTTCATCGCGGCGGCATCCATCGCCTGTAAAATAATACCCTGGATAATTTGAAAAATAAGTTTCTTCAAAACGGGCGTGATCGTTGTAAACCGTGCGCATTTGTCCGGGCCAAGATTCTTTCAAAGCCAAAACGCCTTCGGCGGCTCCGCTTAACACTTGCCCTTCGGGAGTTAAAACTTCAGGAACAATTCCTGGTAATGGCATCGTAGCTGATCCGGGTTTTAATTTCGGAGAGTCGGCCATAGCCGAAATCATAATTCCACCCGTTTCAGTTTGCCACCACGTATCGACGATCGGGCAACGGTCATCACCCACAACGTGGTGGTACCAATGCCAAACTTCAGGGTTGATGGGTTCACCGACCGTACCTAAAAGTCGTAATGACTGACGCGATGATTTTTTAACGATTTCTTCGCCTTCTTTCATTAGCGCTCTGATCGCGGTGGGTGCGGTATAGAAAATACTAACTTGGTGTTTATCGATGATTGTCCAAAATCTAGAAAAATCAGGATAGTTCGGAACGCCCTCAAACATCAAAGTGGTGGCGCGGTTTGAAAGCGGTCCGTAAATGCCGTAGCTGTGCCCCGTAATCCAACCCACATCAGCCGTACACCAGTAAATTTCGCCAGGCTTGTAACCAAAAACCAGTTCGTGCGTGTGACTGGCAAAAACTAAATAGCCACCCGTCGTGTGTAAGACACCTTTTGGTTTTCCGGTCGAGCCTGACGTATACAGAATAAAAAGTGGATCTTCGGCGTTCATGACTTCGGCTTTGCAGTCAGACGAAACTTTTTTTATTTCATCGTGATACCAAACATCAAGAGCCGGATTCCAATCAATTTTATTTCCGGTGCGTTGAACGACTAAAACTTTTTGCACCGTGTTTTTAGCGCCCATTTTTTTTAACGCTTCATCGATATTTTTCTTTAACGGAAAAGTTTTTCCGCCGCGGTAACTTTCGTCTGCGGTAATAATATAATTTGATTCGCATCCGGCCACGCGGTCTGCAATTGAATCAGCCGAAAAACCGCCAAAGATCACCGAATGAACCGCACCGATCCGTGCACACGCTAACATCGCGTAAGCCGCTTCAGGAATCATCGGCATGTAAATCGTCACGCGGTCGCCTTTTTTAACGCCATGAGATTTCATTACGTTCGCTAAGCATCCGACATTTTCGTAAAGTTCTTGATAGGTAATTTTCTTCGCGGCTTCCGTGATGCTGTCGGGTTCCCAGATAATGGCGGTTTCTTGGCCATGCTGAGCCAGGTGTCGGTCGATGCAATTTGCAGCGACATTCAGCTCGCCATCTTCAAACCATTTAATATGAACCGGCTTCTTAAAACTGAAGTCGCTTGTTTTAGTAAAAGGTTTCGTCCACGTAACACGCTTTGCTATTTCATTCCAATTTGCTTTCATCCTTTAACTATACCTGCTAATTTTTTGAAATCAAACGGAGGGGAAACCGATGACAACTTTTATGTTACGCGCATTATTTATTTTTTCTTGCGCAATTGCCTTTACAGGATGTTCGAAAAACGACGATACAAAACAAGGTCCAGCGAATCCGGCCGGATTAGGCCCGCAAGGAACCGAAACCGAACCAAAATCAGACATCGGAATCAACACAACGACAAAACAACAATTTCAGCCCATTTTAGATATGGGACAACGTGCCGTGGTGTGGTTAAATCTTGTGAACAGCCACCGTGACTTAAATAGCCGATTGAATCTAGCCGACAGGACGACTAAAAATCCAGTTCCTCCTGAAAAACCAAATGTCAGCTCGGTTAAATCAATTTTAGAAAAATTTAACACGCGCTTAACAGAGATTCCGGAATCAATGCGCCCTTACTTGGTCGATAAAAAAGAATTGGTTGAAACTTTGCCGATCGATGATGTGATCTTCTTAAAATCAATTCGTGATTTGAACAGCACCTACCAAGCGGCGGTTCGCTGGCTGGGTCAAGAGGCCTGGTTTATCGATTACGAGCAAAATGATGTTTACGATATTCGCGGGTTTTATTTCATTCAAAAAGATCCAACGGCCGAGCAGAAAATAAAGCAGTACTTTGCCAATTCAGACGCAGACCAAGCGACTATTAAGGGTTGGCTGGTTGGAATGTGCCATAATTCGATGATGCCGACAGCGATTTGCAGCGCGCAATTTGACGAAGCAAAAACGAATGACGATGTGTACGCTTATTATCAGAAAAATTTCAAAGCCGCGCAAGCAGCTTACCAAGACTTTTTTAAAGTAAAACCTGTTCGCAAAGATATCACTTGGTCACCCGAACAAAAAACCATCACGCAAAATTTCATCGATCCGAATGTGGCTAAAGTGGCCAACTGGTTAAAAACAAATATCGAAGAAGAATGGAAAAACACGGGCTTTCAATTGATCATTAATTTTGTGAAACAAAATCCGATCTCTCCGTTTATTGTTTTTGAAAAAGGCGTCACGCCGCACGTCTCAGGCGAAAATTGGGAAACCATCACGATGGATCCGGATTATTCGTTAGATGATTACAATACGCAGTGGACGATTCGTCACGAGTTCGGTCACATCTTAGGTTTTCCAGATTGTTACTTAGAATTTTACAACAAGACTGAAAAAACAATGACGTATTACACGATCGAACCTGACAACTTAATGTGTGCTTGGGGTGGGAAATTACAGCCTTCACACGAAACCGAATTGCGAAAAGCTTATACGGTCGTTCAGTAAAAAGGTCGCGGCTTTAGTGCAGATTGCCTCTCTGAAAGTTGACCACCTATAAGTGGTCAACTTTCAGAGAGGCAGCAGAACTAGATTGTTACCCATCAAATCCCGTCATTCATCTTAGACGGGGTTTGTGGTCGTTCGCGAGCGATTCACTTAACCTCTTTCTTAACAGAAAGGGGTTCTTATGAACGCATTGATTTTGGTTCTATTTATTTTTCTATCGGCTTGCAATTACAAATCGACAAAAAGCGGAGCTTTAATATTAACTCCGACCACGCAAAGTATAAATTCATTTGATCTTATAAAAGCCAATATCATCGACACAAGTTGTCTGCGCTGCCACAATGGCGCGTCTGCAAAAGCGGGGGTTGATCTTTCAAGTTACGCATCAATGATGGCCAATTCTGAATTAATCACCGCAGGTAACGCCCCAACCAGTTTGTTCTTTACCGAAGTTGAATCCGGTTCGATGCCCCTGGGTGCCCCGGCTTTGACGGCCAACGAAGTTAAGTCGATTCAAGATTGGATTAATAGCGGCGCTCCGAATGGAGAATTCAATCCTAATCCAACTACTCCATCCATTCCGGTGATCACCCCACCCGCGGCGCCGACTCCCGAACCTGCGCCGTTACCGGTTCCAACACCGGCACCTACTCCTGCAACGTCAGCGCCCGTGGCTTCATATACCGATGTGCAAACTAAAATATTTAATCAGTCGTGTTTACGATGTCACTCTGGAGAATTTCCGGCCGCAAATGTTAATTTAACGAACTATGAATTGGTCATGGCGAACAACGACCCCAAAGCGATTGAACCGGGAAAATCAGCAGATAGTTTCATTTACACTGAAATTCAAAGTGGACGCATGCCGCCTCGAGGCGCAAAAGTAAGTCCCGAACTTATCGAAGTTTTAAAAAATTGGATCGACCAAGGCGCGGCCAATAATTAATTCGCGAACATGACACCAGCATGACATTTGGTCTGGGCGGTTTTGCTTTCGTAGCCCTAGACGTTCGATCGGTGCTTGAATAAGTGCATTCCGAATTATTAGTCGGAATTAAAAACCGATCGCCCGCAAGGGCCTTCAAAAATAAATAGAGGGGAAGTCTATGAAATTAATCAGATCAATGATGATCGCATCAGTAAGCTTACTGGGCTCTGCAGTTCTTGCAAAACCAGTAACGGCTGTGATTCGCTTAACTGAAAATGTGCCGATGGCAGAATTGGCTCGGCAAGTAACAGATCCACAGTCATCACGTTACCAAAGGTATTTTACGCCGTCAGAAATTCGCGCTTTATCGGCACCGAACGATTCACAGTACGCTTTAGTATTACAGCAATTGAAAGCGGAAGGATTAAAAATCACTGGCGAATCAAAAACTCATCTTTGGGTGAAAGTTTCTGCAGAAAAAGAAACGTTCGAGAAAACATTTTTGACCCAACTTCAAGAAACAAAACAAGGTCGTTTTCAATTGATGGCGGCCGTGCAAGTTCCGGCTTACTTAGGCTTGATTGCGGGAGTCACAGGTCTCGATAATTCTCATCAACGTCGTGCGTTTCATAAATTTGCTCCGCATGATGATTCAATTACGACGGCTCCAACTAAAGGAGTGACTCCGGCACAAATTAAATCCATTTATGGATTTGATGCGATTTATGCTTCGGGCGTCAACGGCGTGGGCCAGCACATTGCGATCGCGACGTATAATGATGTGAACATCAATGACATCAATACTTATTATAAAAATATTTCTTTAACTCCGACTCCGATCGTTGACCGCGTTTTATTTAACGGAACTCCGGCCGTTGACGAGCAATCAGCGATCGAAACATCTTTAGATGCTGAATTTTCTGGAATGATCGCACCGGGCGCAAATATTCACGTCTTTACATCGGCCGAAAATTCGGATGCCGGAGAGACCGCAATGTTTACGGCGATCTTAGATGATAACCGCGCCAAAGTTGTGAACTACAGCTGGGGAGACTGCGAGAAAAATATCAATGCCGCGCACTTTGCCGAAATGAAGCCCATCTTTGAACGTGCCGTGGCTCAGGGTGTGAATTTAATGGTGGCTTCGGGCGATTCAGGATCAGCATCATGCGCTGATGATCAATCGGTTCAAGCCGACTGGCCTGCCGCAAATCCAAATGTTGTGGCCGTGGGTGGATCCGCATTAAAAATCACATCAGCCAATGTTGTTGAAACAGCTTGGGCGGGATGCTCTTACGGTGGTGGTTGCAGCGGTGGCGGCATCAGTACGATGTGGACTTTACCTGATTATCAAAAAGGAATTGGCGCTGCGTTCACCATGCGCTCTTACCCTGACGTTGCTTTCAACGCTGACAACATGACAAGCGGTGAACCCGTTTGGGCGACAAACAGCGGTAAAGCGCAATGGATCGTGATCGGTGGAACAAGTATGTCAGCTCCCCAATGGTCAGGCTTTATGACTTTAGTGGCTAGCGCCAGACAAGCTCAAGGAAAACCAACTTTAGGCTTTTTAAATCCGATTGTGTATTCAATGACGTCCACTCAAAAAGCGACTTCATTTAATGACATCACATCAGGTTCAAACGGCGCGTACAAAGCGGCCGCAGGATGGGATGCAGTGACTGGATGGGGATCACCGAAAGCTAGTGCTTTGTTTAACTACCTAGTTAACCTGTAATTTTAGTTTAGAAATGACATTTAAAAGATCCTTCATTTTTACTCAGCGGGCTTTTACTTCTGAAAAAAAGCCCTCTGAAACTCGTCAACTTATATGTTAGCAAGTTTCAGAGTCATAAAAACTCAAACAGCAAAAAAAAAGCCCGGGTTTTAACCCAGGCTTTCTTTTAGGAAGACTTCTTTTAAACAAAGACGGATTAGTTAACGTCTTTAAAATCAGCGTCGATCACGTCGTCTTTTTTACTGCCAGTAGCTCCTGCTTCTGCGCCCGCCGCGTGGCCATCATGACCCGCACCTGCTGCGTCAGCACCCGGAGCTGCTCCAGCTTTGTAAAGTTCTTCAGTGATCTTATGAGAAACTGTTTGTAGCTTTTCAAAAGCCGCTTTTAATTCTGTCGGCGTAGCCGCTTTATTTTCAAAAACTTTTTTCGCATCAGCGACAGCTGATTTAGCAGTCTCTGCTTCACCCGCTGCGATTTTAGATCCTGATTCATTCAACATTTTTTCAGTTTGGTAAATCATGTTATCTAAATTGTTACGCGTTTGTGCGGCTTCTGCTTTTTCTTTGTCAGCGTCCGCTTGCATTTCGGCGTCTTTTACTAATTTTTTGATCTCTTCTTCAGATAAACCTGATTGCGCCGTGATCTTGATGTTTTGCGTTTTTCCAGATGACATATCTTTCGCCGAAACATTTAAGATACCATTCGCATCCATATCAAAAGTCACTTCGATTTGCGGCACACCACGTGGAGCTGCTGGAATACCCGCTAATTCAAAACGACCTAAAGATTTATTATCTGTCGCCATTTTACGTTCACCTTGAACAACATGGATATCAACACCTGGTTGATTATCGGCCGCTGTCGAGAAAACTTGTTGCTTTTTCGAAGGGATCGTCGTGTTGCGCTCGATCAATGTCGTCATAACGCCGCCCATTGTTTCGATACCTAAAGATAACGGTGTTACGTCTAATAATAAAACGTCTTTCACATCACCCGCTAAAACACCACCTTGAACTGCAGCACCGATCGCCACAACTTCATCTGGGTTCACGGTTCTGTTTGGCTCTTTACCGAAGAATTCTTTAACGGCTTTTTGAACCGCAGGAATACGCGTCGAACCACCCACTAAAACGATTTCGTCGATTTCAGAAGCTTTCAAACCTGAATCAAGCAAAGCTTTTTTACAAGGCTCGATAGAGCGTTTAACTAAAGCTTCAGTCATTTGATCAAATTTAGAACGAGACAATTTAATTTGTAAATGTTTCGGTCCAGATTGATCAGCCGTAATGAAAGGTAAATTGATGTCAGACTCTTGCGCTGATGATAACTCAATTTTTGCTTTCTCTGCCGCTTCTTTTAGACGTTGTAACGCCATTTTGTCAGATTTAAGATCGATCCCTTGGTCTTTTTTGAACTCAGTGATCAACCATTCTAAAATAACTGTGTCGAAGTTATCACCACCTAAGTGCGTGTCACCGTTTGTTGATTTAACTTCAACGATACCTTCACCAACTTCAAGAACAGATATGTCAAACGTACCTCCACCGAAATCGTAGATTACGATTTTTTGATCTTTCTTTTTATCAAGACCGTAAGCTAAAGCGGCCGCTGTTGGTTCGTTGATGATACGACGAACGTTTAAGCCTGCGATACGACCCGCATCTTTAGTGGCTTGTCTTTGCGCATCGTTGAAATACGCAGGAACCGTGATAACTGCATCAGTTACTTCCGCACCTAAATAATCTTCAGCTACTTTTTTTAGTTTAGATAAAATGCCGGCTCCAACTTCTTCT
>JACMQO010000068.1 GCA_014376935.1 Bdellovibrio sp. | reverse complement strand
GTTTACCAAGAGATGGGACTTCAGCCACAGGCCCAACGCAATTTAAAATTAGCGCAGTTAAAAACGGTCGCGAAGCCAACGGCGACGACGGCCATCAACGGCACGCAAGAGAAAAGTAAACTGACTAAATAATGAAATCTAAATTTATTTTTCTTTTTCTAGTGTATTTGAACGCGGGGTTGATTTCGCAGTCTCACGCGCAGGCTCCGGCTACGCCAGACGCTGCGGCAGCGCATTCATCGGGCACGAACGGATCTTCAACGCCGACATTAACGACGACGCCACCTGGTGTCCGTCCGCAGAATGGCGAAAAAGATCCGCAGAAAGAAAGCAGTTCTTTCATGGGCGACCCATCGAATTTAGATCCGATGAAGCCTAAAAAAGAAAATTTAAAAGAAGACGAAGAGCCGGTCTTAGAAGATATTCGTCAAGTATTAGACGAGCCTGAAAAGAAACCCGAAAAAAAAATTGAAAAAAAGTCAGAAGCGCCAGCAAAAGCCGCTGAAAAGTTACCTACACCACCGCCGGATACGAAGGGGCTTCCGCCTGAGTTCAATCCGCAAAATACGGTGACACCGTCAGCCACGCCTAAAAAAGCGAAGACGCTACCGGCAAAAAAAAATAAAAAACAAAAAGTAGTGAAGCCGCATGTGGCTCCGGTTCATCATGAAGCTCTTCATAATCTGCAAAGTGATGATCCAGATTACCGCTTAGAGAAAAAATTTAATACGACTTACAAAGCCTACAATGCTCAGCCCACTTCGGTTGAAGCGTGGGGCGCCGTTTTAAATAACCGACCGTCTCAAGTGTACGTCGTGCAAAAAGGCGATACGTTGTGGTCGATCAGTAAAACATTATTCGGAGACCCTTTGTTTTGGCCAAAAATTTGGGCCTTAAATAGAATGGGAATTGTAAATCCACATTTTATTACTCCGGGACTTCAAGTGATGTTCTATGCTGGCGGCGAAGATACGGTTCCGTCATTAGCTTTAGGAGCAAAGTCGGATAAATCATCGGAGACATCAAAAGTTGAATCCAGCGAATCTGCAGACGAACAATCTAGTTTAACAAGTTTAGATGGGGGCATTCGCGCCGGAGTCATTCCGGATAGTTTGCCTTTATCACGCAATGATAATTATTTTTTACCACCGAAGTCGATGCAGGTTGATTTGCAAAATGATGTCGAAGTTAACGATGCAATTGGAAATGATATCTTATTAACGAACGAACCGATTAAAAGTGAAATCGATGTGCCCATTCAAGAAATCGTCAGAGGTCATTGCGGAGGAAATCACATTCTTAAGTCAAAGATTGCGATGGCTCCTAATTCGGATTTCAAAATCTACGAACTTCTTGAAGGTTTAAAGATGGATGTCGGTTCGGTGCAAGCGTACCGTTATGTTGGAGAGGCGCATTCGCTGGTCGATTCGAAATTAAAAGTGAATTCATGTAGTACCGTCATGTCTGATTACTTAGTATTTGTTTCTCCGCAAAGTGTGGCCGGATTGCGAGCCAATAAGATGTCAGCGATTAAAGAGCCTGAAATCTTAGGGGGGCCAAATTTAGGAACGCAGTCGATGTTTTCAGGCCAGCAGCTTATTTACATTAATCTAGGTTTAAAAGAAGCGAACGTCGGGCAATCGGCCTATATTATTTCGCAGATTACCGAACAGCGCAGTGGCGAAGTTAAAATCTTAGATAAGTTTGGTTCTATTGCCATCGGTATTTTGACTGAAGTAAACGACTTAGTAGAAAAAGGCGACACGATCTCTTTAGAGCGTTAAGTGTTGGTTCGTATCTTGATAGATACGGCGTATGAATACAGCTATAGCCTTTAAAATTCTACACAGACGTTTGAAGTTCCGGAATCCAAACCACCTTTTAAAGATCCCACCGGATTTTGGGTGGACACATAACGAAGAAATTCAAGCCGAAGCTTATTTGCAAAAACTGCAAGAGCTCAGCATCAATTACACCTATCCGGGAGACCCGCTTTACCCGAAAAATTTTTTAAAGATGAAAGAGCCTCCGCTTTTTATCGAATACATCGGAAAACCATTTTGGATGAAGCACTGGTGTTTGTCTGTCGTAGGCACCCGCAAAATGCACGGCCTAACCGGGGCGTGGCTAAAGGAGCATCTAAGTGCTTACCTGAAGATTCAGCCCATTTGTATCGTCAGTGGTGGCGCGTATGGTGTGGATCAAATGGCGCATCTGATTGCCATGAAAGAGCAAGTCCCAACGGTTGTGGTGGTGCCGTCTGGTTTGGTCGATTTATATCCGAAAAATTTGAAACACGATTTTGATTCAGACCATGTTTGTTTTTTTTCTGAATTTGAAATTGATCAGCCGCTTCGAAAATCCCATTTTTATTTTCGTAACCGGCTTATTGCCGCGCTGGGAGAAATGACTTTCATGGTTCAAGCCGATGTGAAAAGTGGAAGCTTGCTGACTGTTCATCACGCGCTTGAATTTGGTCGGCCTATTTTGACTTTACCGGCCCATCCTGCGCTGCTTGGATTCGGTGGAAACATCAAATTGCTGCAAGAAGGTGCTTATATGGTATCCGACTCCCTAGACCTTGCCGAAGTTTGGAATGCCGAAGTGTCTTCGACAAACTGTTTAATGATCTAAGTCTAGTAGGGGTTGATTGAAAATCAGGCCAAATACACTAGATGTAGGGGTGACCGAATTCGGTCAAGTTTAAATAAAAAAAGTGAAATTATCTAAAAAAAGCCATTGAGATTTTTCGAAAATATCTCTTAAATAGATATTAAGGGAGGGGCGATGTGGTCAAGGATGACCTCTGTAGTAAGGACGCTACTGCATCGTCTCATTTTTGTGTGTAAAAGTTTTTTTGATTCGTTCTAGAATAAAAGACTTAATCCCAAGCTTTTCGAAGATTAAATAATCCTAACAAAAGAAATAAAGCATTCGGAATCCAAAGACCTATCATTGGTGTTAATTGTCCTGACCTGACCATGCCTTCAAAAGATAAGTAAACGATCCAATATAAAATTATAAATCCAACAGCTAAAACGAAGCCAGACGACTTACCACTGCGGCGGTCCGTCGACATACCAAATGCGACACCCAGTAAAGCAAACACTAAACACGCCGCTGCAAGCGCAGTTCTTTTATGAAATTCTAAGTGATAATCGGTCAGTTGTTCTTTTGTTATTTTCGGATCTTCTTGGGCGCGGTTTAATTCTTCTAAACTCATCGAGCCGGGTGATTTCTTTCTTTCTTCTAATTTAATTGGGTCATTCAAAGTGATGTCGTAGGAGTCAAAGTTGATCACCGTGTGCGATTCAGTCTTACGGTGAATTTGTCCTTTGAACAATCGAAGCAGCACCGAGTGGCCCGGCATCGAGTCGTCAGGGATGATTTGTCCTTCGGGTGCAATAATAGTAAGCGGAGCGTCTGGCTGTTTCTCGTCATAAATAAACAGATCTTTTAATAAGCCTGTTTTAGAGTCAACTTTGTTAGCGTAAACGACCAAGTCAAAAAAGCTTTCTGAAAAAGTACCTTCTTTGATCGAAGCGGCCGCTTTTGTGTTACCCAGTTGGGTGATCAGAATCTCGAATTGGCGGTTTCCCCATGGTGCTAGGTAGTACGATGTTTGCGCGGACAAAATCGAAATGACAACGGCAAAAAGAAACGCGGGCATGATCAGAGATGTGGTACCTACACCAGCTGATTTCAAAGCGACAATTTCAGAATCTTGCGAAAACCGATTGTAAGTCATCAGAACCGCAAACAATAAACTCATTGGTAAAAGCATGGGTAAAAAAGAGATACTCATGTACCCCATGATTTTTACAATCGATGTCCATCGAATACCATGGACTAATAAAAACTCAGTTAGACGTAAGGCTTGGAACATTAAAAGTATCGAAATAAAAACCAGAAGTCCTAATAAGAACGAAGGTAAAATTTCTAAAATAAAATAGGTAAGAACTCGTCTGTTTCGTAGCATCCTGGCCCTAGCGTAAACAATTTCTTTGCTCTGGTCATGAAGCAATTCTAGAATAGACGCATGGATAGAGTACTTTTGCTTTTTGACGACCTACAGTATGCCGGGCATATCGAAAAAACATTGCGTAAGATGGGGTTTGATACTGAAACCATCACCAATGAGTATAATTTAAACGATAAGATAATTTCGTTTAATCCTGATTTCGTGATCGTTAAAGGAAGCGAGTCGTCAAAGGCTTCGTCTTTGATGGTCGGAAAGCGCTTGAAAGAAACAATCAAATATAACGGCAAAGTTATTTTGATGTTCCCCGAAGATCAGCGCCCGCAATCTGAAGACTTAATTAAATTGAGAATGGATTTACTGCTAATCGAACCGATCAGCGCCATTCGATTGGCCGCTCATATTTTGAGCCTGTCAGGTGGTAATCACGATGCGATTATGGATCGCATTTTGCGCGTCGCCCACACAGATTTGAATTTTCGCCATAATGAACAGCAAATTTTAAAACAAATGGGCGAGTCGATTGATACCGAAATTCAAATGATTTCGGAACGTCTGAAAGCCGAAGATGAAGAGATCGTGCTTGATGACAAAGCTATACAAAGTTTTATTGATCCCCAATATCGCACTTCTGTGCCTGAAAAGCCGACTGAGCCTGTCGTTCAATCACTGATTGAACGTGAGCAAGAAGACCACAGTGCTGACTATTTAATAGATCCTGACTACAACGCTAAACTGCGCGCTGAAGTCACCAAGAACCAAGAAGAACTGCCATTTCGTATTGAAGCCTACAATCAGGCCATAAGCACCGTCGATCAAGATTTGAAAGTTGGTATCAGTAAGAGGCAGACTAAGAAGCGAGCTTTAGAACTATTAGAAGTGACGTCTCCTTCCGAGAAAAAAGGGCGCGACGAAGAGAGAAAACAGTTTGCCAAAGCACTCTGGAAAAAATAGTTTAGACTCTTATTAAAAAGGGAGAATAACCATGGGACAAAATACAACCGCAGTAACAGATGCTTCTTTTGAACAAGATGTTATGAAATCAGGAACTCCAGTTCTAGTCGATTTTTGGGCTGAATGGTGTGGACCATGTCGCGCATTATCTCCGAAGTTAGAAGAGATCGCATCTGAAATGGGCGAAAAGATTAAAATCGTAAAAATGAACGTCGATGAAAATCAAAAAACTCCGGGCCAATACGGCATCCGCGGTATTCCAGCTTTGTTATTATTCAAAGACGGAAAACAAGTGGGCGAGCTAGTTGGCAATCAACCAAAAGACAACATCACTGAATTTTTAAAATCGCACACATAAACTATTTTTAAAATTTAGGTTTTAGAAATCGTGATTTTATAAAAAGCCTACTTGCAAAAGTGGGCTTTTTTTATTCGCCCGTTGTGACCATCCTTGGCTCTTCTTAAATTCGGCACTTTTCATTAGCCGGGTAGCGATGGCAAAGACGGCGCGAGCTCTTTGTTTTGGGTCGCAGGCTTTAATCCAAGGATGAAGAATAGCTTGCGGTAGAATTTTTTTCCAAATACCCGCAGAAAAGCTTAAATGATTTTTAGGTCTAATAGCATAAACCAGTTCGCAGTCCATGGCTTCGGCCGCTTTAGCCAAAGTGTTTAAGCTGATCGTCCCTTTTCTTTCGCAATCTTCGTAATCGGTGTACGCCGCACGAGTCACTTTTAATTTATCCGCTACAGTTTTTGTGGAAAAGAACTGCGCATTTCGACACTTTTCAAGCCAGCCGGCATTTGGCTTGTTGTCGCCATCGAACGCGACAAGGTCCTTTTTTAAAAAGGGTAAAATCTCCTGGTCTAAATTTTTTAGGTTGTAGTTTCGGTACCATAGAACAAAAGCTTTCTTAAGTTCGTCGTCGGTTAAAGGTTTGAAATGTTTGCTTTTCATATCTTCTGTCCTCTCGTAAACTTAGCAAGCTATAGCCATACCAGTTATACAGGCAAAAGTAACTGGATGGTTTTGTGGTTTTCCGATTATTTCCAAATAAATTTGTTTCAAATTAAGACATTGCGCGCTGCTCTGCGAGCCCAGAGTGGCGGTGGGTACAGTTATTTTTTCTCAAATGCAGTTAAATGATTCTGTCGAAATAATCATTTTAAGTCATCTTTGAACACTCCGAATAGGTCCTGTGGGGGAGACTTTCATGAAGGATATAAAATTCTTAGTGTTTACTGTGTTAAGCGTTTTTATGTTTTCAACGTCGGCCTTCGCCAAAAAGTATGACTATAAAGAGTACTGGCAAGATTCGGGTTGGGTTAAGACCGACAAGACGTCATCATTTAAATTACTTCAAAAAAAGAATTTGGTTTTGCCGGGCGTGATTTCGGCCTCGGTGACCGTTACAAAAAACAATAAAGAGAAAAAAGAAGTCGTTTTAAGTCTATTAAAAAAGACATTAAAAATTTCTAAATGGCATCATGAATCGTCTGATCAATTAGATTTCTACGAGGCAATTCATAAACAATCGGGCACTTTATTTATGGTGTCGTTTAATTCTAAAACGAATGAATTTGCAATGTCGTCTGTTAAGACGCGGTATTTGTTACCTTCTTATCTAGAGGCGTATCAGTGGCAAGTTGAATTATTAACTCAGAAAAAAGCAAGTTCGGGTAAGGCCAATGCATTGCTTCAGCTTTTTATTTCTGAGGCGCAGGCCGATATCGACACAGGTTTTCTTTCGGATAAAATAGGTTATTACGGTGATCGCATTTTGAATAAAGTGGGTTCTAGCGCAACCAGTATTGGCGACAAAGTCACTTCGGCCACAGCGGCCGTCAACAATGTGGGTGATAATGTCGGTAAGGCTTCGGCTTCTTTAGATAAAGCTAGCTCTTCAATCGATAAATTTGGCGATAAGATCACTGATGCCGGTGATAAGTTAAGTGATAAATTAGATAAAACGTTAACCGCAAAAAATGTGGCAAAATTAGCCGGCATTAGCGGGGCGGTCTTTGGTTTAACATCAACGTTATCATCCATGGCCACGCATTTTATTTTAAATAATGGCTATGAAGTTTTAAGAACTTTTTATTACGAAGCTGTTGGTGAATTTAAGCCCGAAGAAAAGGAACGTCGTCTGGCTCGGTTTAAAGATGCGATGGAAAATTTCGAAAAATTATCTCCAAAAATGAATGAACTTCAGCAAAAAGTTTCAAGTGTCTCTTTGTTAATGAGTTACGCGGCCTCGGCACCCAGTGAGGATTTGTTAGCGCAGCTTCAAGCCGACATAGAAAAACAAAAAGAAGCGGAATCTAAAGATCCAAATGCCTGTGCAAAGTGTGGAACGGGGCAAAGTCTTTGCATTCCGCAGCTTGAGGCGATGAAACAGATTATTCAACAAACTGGATTTAAAAGATCAGACGTGCAGACCGGTGGTTGTGGCCTACTTGAAAACTTGTACTCAAGCTGGAAAGCGGCCGAAGTCAATTTAAGCATTGTTCGTCAGCGTGTCGTTCAAGATATGGCTTTATTTAACGCAAGCATTATCGATAGCATTCAAACCGATAAGGCTTTCCAAGAAACTAGAAAGCAAACGAACACGTGCCAAAGTACGGCTTCAAAAAAATTATCTGAGTTTAAGTCTCTGTTAAATGGGGCTGACTGCGAAAACGATTTATCAAATTTAGTCTGCCGCCAAGTCGAAGCCTATCAGCAGATGAAAGACAGCTGTGCGGATGCTGCGAATATCACTTTGTCAAAAAAAGATGAAGCCGACACGGCCGTAGCGGCCGCTAAATTTACGGGTGTGATGAGTCAGTTTTCAAAAAAATTAGTCGCTATGACGTGTGATCCTTCAAAAAAAGATTGTAAGCCGGGCGATTTAGATAAAACGCGTGATGAATTTAATTTGAATTTCGGAAAAACGGCGAATAGTTGCAAAGACTCGTTTTTTGCGAAAGAGTACCAATCAAAATCACGATCGGTCGCTTCAGTTGAACAAAATCCGACCGTCGCTGCAAAAACAGAAAGCGGTTGGACTTTGATGGGTTGGTTTAAATCTATGTTTGGCTCGTCGAAAGATAACGGCAAAGCGGCCGGACAATTGGCCGAAAATGTTTACCAGCAAAGCGCCGGTTAATTACTCTTCAGATAAAACGCGGACTTTATATGTCGCTTTAGATTGGCATGTTGATTCAACGCCTTCTTTAGCGCAAACCATCGAACCGCAACTTAAAGAAACAATTTTATTTTCTTTGTTCATTTCTTTAAATTCTTTTTTGTATTCGTCGCAGGCTTTTTTCCAATTTTGTTCAGCTGTTTTTTTCAAAACGTCTTTGTCGCCAACAATCTCTTCGTTGCCTTCAGATAAAGTATAAACTTTTTTATTTTGAGTGCCTTGGCCTTTCTTAATCGAGATCGTCGTATCCTGAGAAGCATCGACATCTTTCACTTTAACATCCATGCTTTGCGCGTGAGCTGTTAAACCGCTGACTAAGATCAAAGATAATAAAAGTGTTTTCATAATTCTTTTCCTTTTCAAATCGTTTGCGACCAAAACGTTATTACTTTGGATCTCAAAATAAGTAACGACGGTAAGCTATACTTGAAACAAGTCCTAAGCCCGCCATAGTTGTCAGCATGCCTGATCCACCATAGCTCAGCAAAGGTAAAGGAACGCCGACGATGGGCAACAAACCGATAACCATTCCGATGTTCACGAACATGTGCCAAAAAATATACGCTGCGACACCTATGGCTATAAGTGCGCCGTATTTGTCACGCGCTTGCAGCGAGATTTCAAAACAAACCTTAAATAAAAATGCGAACGTCATCAGAACAATAATACTTCCGACGAAGCCCCACTCTTCAGATAAAACCGAGTAAATAAAATCCGTGTGGCGTTCGGGTAAGAATTCTAATTGTGACTGTGTTCCCATGCGGAAACCTTTGCCGAAGAACTTTCCTGATCCCACCGCGATACGCGATTGAATCGAGTTGTATCCAGTTCCTTGAGGATCTTGATCGGGAGACAAGAATGTAAAGACACGATTACGTTGGTAATCTTTAAGTCCGTACTTCCAAGCGATCGGAATAGCGATTAGAACTAAGGCCGAAATAGCGATGATGATCGCTTTTCTGATTTTAACGAAATAAAGTAAGGTTCCACCGATAAACATCAACATCATCGCGGTTCCAAGATCGGGCTGCTTTACGGTCAAAGCAAATGGTACTAAAATCGCCAACGCAGGTAATATCAATTCACGAATACCCATGCCGCGGCCTTGCGGATTTCGGTGAATTAAAATGCGCGCCAATAAAAGAATCAAGCACAGCTTCATTGTTTCAGAGGGCTGGTATCTAAAGAAATGAAGGTCGATCCAGCGCTGACCACCCAACACAACTTTACCAGCAAAATCGGTGTAAACAAGGGCGGCCACATTTAGTAAATAAACCACAAAGATAATTTTATTGACCCAAATGTAATCTAAAAAAGTCATGATAAAAAAGATTGTCCAGCCACCAAGTAACCAAACGATCTGCTGTACGAATAAGGCTTCAACATCCTTTGAGTGAGGCCCATGGGTCGCGCTGTAAAGGTTAAATAAGCCTATTACGTTAAGACAAAGGACTAGTAAAATTAAGCGGATATCAATGCGACTTAAAAAGTTTCTTTCAGAGACGTTCAAAGATCTAAGCGCCATAATTATTCTCCATCGATGACTTTCACAGGGGCTGCGGATGCACGCTTGTCGCCTTTTTTAAGGCCTTCTGCAATCACATCAGGATGATACTTTCTAAAGTAAGCTTCAATAATATCACGTACGATTGGCGCTGCACCCGGATTACCATGGCAACTGTGCTGCGCTAAAACCGCAACGGTAATTTCAGGTTTATCCCACGGTGCCCAAGCCACGAACCAACCATGATGGCGTAAGTGCATTGGGCGCGATTCACATTTTGCGTAAATTTGATCCGCCGAGAAACTCATGACCTGAGCCGTTCCGGTTTTTCCGGCCATTTGCACGCCCGGAACTTTTAAACTGCGCGCTGTTCCTGAAGCCCCATTCGATACGCGTCGCATAGCTTCTTTAACGATTTTAAAAGTTTCATCGTCAATTTTGTAACCATTGGGTTGAGGTAATGTGATATCACGCACAACTTCAGGGAATCTTTCTAACAAAACTTTTCCTTCATGATCGACAACTTTTTTAACGATGAAAGGTTTAACAACTTTTCCTTCCATCGCAATTGTATTGTAAGCCACAGCCATTTGAAGCGGAGTCACGGTCACGTAACCTTGTCCAATTGCCGTACTTAAATTTTCACCCGGTTGCCACTCTTCGCCGCGGATTGATTTTTTCCACTCTGAACTGGGTAAACGGCCCGCAGCTTCGCGGTCCATTTCGATTTTCGTGCGTGATCCTAATCCCAAAAGACTGATGTAGTTGTACATCTTATCGATGCCAAGCTTAATGCCCAATTGGTAGAAAAACACGTTACTACTTTTTTCGATCGCTTCGTAAATTGTGATATGGCCTTCACCATTTTTATTATGGTCATGGTACCAACGATTACCGAAGAAGAAACGACCCGGAGCAAATAACACTGTTTTATCGGTGATCACTTTATCTTGAAGGGCCGCTAAGGCTACGAACGGTTTAAACGTCGAACCCGGGCTAAAATGATCTTGAATGACTTTGTTGCGTAAAGGCTTAAACGGATCGCTTGTTAGTTTATTCCAAACTTTCGTTGAAATTTCGGTTGCGAAATCATTCGGGTCGAAAGCTGGTGTATTTAACCAAGCTAAAACTTCGCCGTTACTTTTCATCGCGACAACGGCGCCGATACGTCCTAGGCCCGTCATCGATTTATAAGCCGCTTCTTGAATATCGCGATCAATCGTTAAGTACGCGCTATTTCCATGAAATGGTTCAAGATCTTTAATTTGTTCGCCGTAAATATTCGGAATCTCGGTCACAGTTTCGCGGCCATGCGCATCGACTTGGATGTAGCTGACGCCATCTGAGCCACGAATATCTTTTTCAAGGTACTCTTCTAAACCACTTTTTCCAACAATGTCACTTTGTTCGAAAGATAAAATGTTTTTGTATTTTTCATTTAACTTAGGAATTTCATTTTTAGAAATTTCGCCGACGTAACCAAATAGCTGTGATCCGTTTTCTTTAAGTGGGTAGTAGCGCACGATCGATTCACGAATCTCTAATCCTGGGGTATCTAAGCGAATGCGCTTTAAACGAAATACCTCTTCGCGTGATAGGCTGTCTTTCAGACGAATCGTCGCGAACTGTCCGTTGATCCGTTTACTGCGTTGAATGCGCTCGACCACTTTAGCGGGTTCAATCCCTAAGATGGGGCCAATCGCGTCGGCCAACTGTTTTAAGTTTTCAACATACTGCGGAGAAATAATAACTTCGAAACCCGGTAAGTTTTCGATCAATGCTTTACCGTCACGATCTAAAATCAATCCGCGCGGAGCCGAAATCTTATTTTGCTTAATACGATTTTTTTCCGAGAACTGGCGCAGTTCATTTCCGTTAATGACCTGAAGCCACACTAAACGAAAAAAGAAAATCGTTAAGGTGATAATAATAAATAGATAAAGAACTTTGTATCGGCTTTGAAACTCGCGGGCTTCATCCGGATTGCTGATATACTCACTCATTGTTCGACTCCGTCGCTTTTCTCGGGTGTCTTAGACCAAATATTTTCGTTGTAGAAAAATTGATCTAGCCATTCAAAGAAAGTATAGGCGACATAACTAAAGATAAAGTTAACTAGAATTTGGACTGATCGTTCTAAGAATAGCATGGATGTTGGGTTTGCTTCAATAATACGTGAAAGCCCGACGTAACAGAATTCAAAAACGATGCTTCCTAGCAAAGTAAAGAATGAAAACGATAGGGCTCCGCTGAGGCGAACGCGATCTTTAAATACCGACAAAAGTCCGAAGGTCACCAAAAGCGTAGTCCAAGCCATTTTTAAAGGAATCTGCGAAAAACGAGTTAAGCAAAATCCTAAGAAGTAAATGTAAAAAATGGTAAATAGCGGTGTCCAGCGAAGCGAGATGAAAAAAATCATCAAAAGCCACAGCTGAGGTGAAGGAACCCACGGAATCACATTCGGCCAAAAGCTTGTTTGAAAGCTACACAGCACGAAGAAAACCATGGTGAAGATGAAAATTTTAAAATAAAAACGAAGGCGAATTGAACTCATTATTGATGCCCAGCTTGAGCAGAATTCGGAGAGTCTTCTGTTTTCTCTAAGAAGTTTTCAAGAGCGGCATGTTTGACGATAAAGACTTCTTCAACCGTATTTGGATCAACAACTGGTTTAATACCAATAACTAAAGACGCACTTTTTGTTTTTCTTTCGATATCCGTGACGACGCCCAACGGAAATCCTTTCGGAAAGATATTGTCTAAGCCGCCGGTGACGATCAGGTCGCCAACCTTCACATCTTCAGTGCGTTCGACGTAAAGTAATACGCAACTGTCTTTGGTTTTACCTTCGACGATTCCGTGGGCTCTAGTTTTTTGAATTAATGCATCGACCACTGAATAGCGATCGGTAACCAGCATAACGTGTGATGTGAAATACTGAGGTTTAAAGATATAACCAACGGCACCCGAAACGGTAAGTACCGCTTGGCCTTCTTTAAGTCCGTGTTTTGTTCCTTTATTAATCGTGATCGTTTTATGATCGACAACTAAGTCGCGACCAATCACTTGCCCAGGAATTAATTCCATTTTTGTATTATTTTGAAAGTCTAACAACGTGCGAAGACGTTCAAGTTCATTTTGGTTTTCAGAGAATTGGTTCAAACGCGTTTTCAGTTCATCATTTTCTTTCATCACGCGTGCGTTTTCAGATTTGATGTTCAGTAAATTTAAATACTCGCTTGTCGTTCCGCGAACGCCGGTACTTAATCCAGAGAAAATATTTTGAATCGACTGCGCGATAAAGCTGAACGGCTGCGTAAACCACGAGTTCTGAATCTTTTTTTGCTCCATGTTAATAGAGATCAAAGGGAGTGAAAGGACCAGAAGCAAAATAAAAGCTTTTTTAAAATTAAAATTTAAGAAATTCAAGATGGGGCTCCCTTTGGCCCTAACGATAGCAAAATGATTCCAGAATTCAAGCCCGAAGCCGAAGAAAATTACCGCTTGAAAAAAAAATTGATTCATGAGCTGATATCGAATTCGTATGCTAATTGTAAGCTCACAAAGCCCGCGACTTAGCTGCCCAGTTAAAAAAAAACAAGGAGTTTCGCTCATGAAAAATTCTAACCGATCATCTGTTACAGACACACTTAAAAAAGGTCTGCACGACCGTGGTATTACCCGTCGTAGTATTGTCGCTTTTTTGATCTTCGGCATTATCATTTTAGTTTTCGTACTATCTGATTTATCGGCTCGTAAGTCAGGAATGGGTAGCACAATTGGTGCGGCGGCTGAAGTGAACGACCAAATTATTTCGATCAAAGACTTTCAAGAAGAAGAAAACCGGTTAGGTCAGTACTACACGCAACTATTCGGTGGTCAGTTTGACATGACAAAACAACAAGCTCAGCTTCGTGGTGAAGTCATGAATAGCTTAGTGTCTAAGGCGTTAGCTTCTCAGGCTGCCGAAAAAGAAGGCATATATGCGACTGACGCTGAAATTCGTCATATGATCACACAAGAACTTCCCTATTTCAAAAAAGATGGCGTTTTTCAATCGGATGCCTACCGCGCCATTTTATCTGCTAATAAAATGACTCCGGGCGAATTCGAGAAAAAATTAAGACAGGATGTTTTAGGTCAACGTTCTCGTCAGCTTTTTGATGTGTCATTAGGCGTTAGTGATATTCAAAAGAAAGCTGAAGCCGATTTACGTTCAACAAAATTGAACTTAGATTATGTCATGTTGAACTCTGACGATTATGCGAAGAACCATCCTGTATCGGCTGACACAGTCGCTAAGAAACTAGCTGATCCTGAGTTCAAGAAAAAAGTTGATGAGTATTTTGCGGCCAACAAAGCTCAATTCGAAACAAAAGAGCAAGTTAAAGCGGCTCATATTTTAATCCGTGCAAATGCGGATGAGGCCTCTGTTAAAGTTGCCAAAGTTAAAGCGGAAGCCGTGTTAGCTCGTCTTAAAAAAGAAGATTTCGGAAAAGTCGCTTCGCAAGTCAGCGAAGATCCAGGTTCAAAATCTAAAAACGGCGAATTAGGTTATTTCGGCCATGGTCAAATGATGAAAGAATTCGAAGACGCCGCTTTTGCATTATCGCCAGGTCAAACTTCAGGTTTAGTTAAAACTTCATACGGGTTCCACATTATTAAAGTGTTAGATAAAAAAGGTGCTTCTGAATCGAACCTTGATAAAGCCCGTCCTGAAATCGCTAAAAAATTAATTCAAAGTGATGAGTTTGCATCTGTGACGAAGTCGATCGAAACGGCATTAGCCGCTGGTAAAACAAATGAAGCTTTGCAAATCGTTGCGCAAAACAAACTAGCTTGGAAAGAAACAGGCTACTTTGATCTAGCTTCTGAAACGGTCCCTGCGATCAATTCAGCACAAGCTTTGAAATCGGCTTTCGAATTAACAAAAGCGGCTCCGGTGGCTAAGCACCTTGTGCGCGAAGGCGACACGCAATATTTCTTAAAGTTTAAAGATTCAAAAGTTGAGACTGCAGCTGCAACCGCGAAAGATACTGATTTAGCGAATCGTCAAAAAAGCCTAGAAGCTTATAGACTATGGGTTGAAGAGTTCAGAAAAACGGCGAAAGTTGAAATGAACCATAACTTATTGCAACAGCAGTAAGGTTTAAAGATGAAAAATAACGTGCGATCAGAAGTTCAATTTGCCCGTACGTATCCTTATTATATCAAACTTGGTGGTCGGCCTGCTTCTTTTCAGCAGGCTTTTTCTTTTTTAGTGACCGTATCGGCGCAAAAGAAAATCAATGCAATGACGGGAATGTCGGTCGATCTAGTCGGTTTAGATAAAATCGCGTCGAAAATTTTAAAAACAAAAAAACAGTCGGGTGACAAAATCGCCATGGTACTGAGAAACTTGGTTAATCAGTTCAAAAAAGATTTGGCTTTGCAAAAAACAAAATTAGTTCGCGTTGAATTTGTAGAGTGTCGTGGCGGTTCATATTTATTCACCGACAAAAAAATGCTTTTTGTGCGCCAAGACCACGCCACCGATGAGGCGGGTGATTTATTTGAGGTCAGGTCTTACTTTAACCAAAAAAACGCTTTAATCCGTTTAGATCTAAAAAACTTAAAATTAGGCCTGAGCGAGCAAATTATTTTTTAAGGTGATCCGGAGTAAACGCCTGCGGAAATAGATCGCTAAATTTGTACGTAATCACTTTTTTATCTAAATTGATCGCGCGCACTTTTGTATCGGGCGTACAGAACTCAGACATAACTTGGCGGCAAAAACCACACGGTGGCCATGGGTCTATTTCATTGCTAGAAACAGTCACTTCCATAATTTTCACATCAGATTTGTTTTCGCTAAAGGCTTTCCAGATAGCAACGCGTTCGGCACAAACAGTTCCACCGTAAGACGCGTTTTCGATATTGCAACCTGAATACGACTTACCATTTGATAGCAAAATAGCGGCGCCAATTTTTTTTGTCGAATACGGAGAGTGTGAATACTCCATTGCGGCGATCGCCATTTGACTTAGATCAGTGGGTGAAGAACTCATAGCCTAGCTCCTTTAGCTTTTTCGAAATCCAGATCATAGGTAAACCTTGAATCGCAGAAAAATCATCTGTTTTTATATCTTCAAATAAAATTAAGCCCGATTTTTCAATTTTATAGCTACCGGCGCAGTCGTAAGGCACATCTTTTTTAAGGTAATTTTCAATTTCAAAGTCAGACAAGTTTTTCATCGTTAAAGTCGTGATGTGATTGATATGAAACTTTTTATCGTCTGATAGAATCGTAACAGCCGTGATCAGTTCATGCGTTTTGCCGTTCATGCTTTTAAGTTGTTTGAAGGCATTTTCGAAATGACCTGATTTTCCTAAAACAACACCGTCAAAATTGACCAGTTGGTCGCCGGCAATGATTGTTTTACCCATTGAATCAAAAGAGTGGGCTTTACCTTGTGAAAGCGATTCGGCCAACTCTATCGGCGACTTGTTTAATTTCAGTAGTTCGCCTTTGACCGCATCTTCGTCAAAGATCGGCTTTTTTGCCGTAAAGGCAATGCCGGTTTTTTGTAATAACTCAGCTCGGTACACTGAAGTGCTGGCTAAAATAAGTGGGTTCATGATCCAGAGTCTTGTTTCATCTGTTGAAGTGATGAGTTTAAAAACTTTTCAGCTTTTAGTTTTTTAAGCTCGGCTTCGAATTCGACCGGGGTAAATAAGGTTTGCACATTTTTGTCTAGCAGACGTTGTTTTTGGCTGCTCGTTAAACTTTGAAGCGGCAGGGTGTAGAGCAAATATTTTTTATTTTCCGGTAAATGAATAAATAAACTAAAAGCAATCGTGCGGTCAACGTCGATCAAATCGATCGGAACTTCAAGCATCTCGTGAACTTCATTGAGTTCTAACATCAAGTACTTTGGGTCAAGCGTGAAGAAGCTGACAAAAATTTCATTCTTATCGATTTCAATAAATTCTAGATAATCTGAACGCTCTTGCACCCATGTCTTTAGTTCGCTGTAATTTCCGACATCAAGCTTCACTTCGAAGTAGTCGTATTTAGAAATTTCGGCTAAATCAACTAACTGATCTTGAAGCCACGCCTGAATAAGAGATTTGTAATCATCGTTATTAATTTCAATTTGGCTTGAAACAAGTAAGTAACCGCACCACGAGGCACTTTGCACGATAACGCATAAAAGTTTACGAACACTTGATTTATCAGTTCCAGCCGTTGCGTTTTCGCCATCATGTGAAGTTTGAACCATCTCCATCATTTGGTTTTTAACATCATCTTCAAACTTTTTTTGTAAAAGACTTTTTAGTTTTTCATCTAAGCTTTGTAACTGTAAGCTTTTAAGCTTCGCTTGATTTCGCTTCAGCAGGGCATCGGCCAGCGTTTTTTTTGCATCGGCTTTTTCTTTTTCAGAATTTTCAATATCTTTTAAGAATTTCTCAAGGTCTTCGGCTCCAAAAGAACCTTTGACGTTGATTATGCTATTGTCTTCTAAGTTCAGGCTACGGTG
Source organism: Bdellovibrio sp. (assembly GCA_014376935.1). Lineage (GTDB taxonomy): Bacteria > Bdellovibrionota > Bdellovibrionia > Bdellovibrionales > Bdellovibrionaceae > Pseudobdellovibrio. The sequence continues at coordinate 10,584 of JACMQO010000068.1, read as the reverse complement.
TCGGGTCGGATCTTTAGCGGCGTCTGCGGCTTGGCGTTCGATTTTAGAAATGATTCGCATAATGGCTGGGCCCGATAAAGGGGGATATAACTTATGCGTGTAGTTTGTGGCGGCTTCCAGTTTACGCGTTTGCTCTTTTGTCGAAGACGTAATGTAAGGGATGATCGCGGCCGATGACGACTGATGAATGACTTTCGGAACGGATAGGATCTTTTCGTTCGGATGATCCCAAGCGATAAATACGTAAGCGGGTTCGAATGGAATTAATTTTAAAATACCGTCGCGTAAATCGCACTCCGACATAATTTCGAAATTACGCTTGGCTAAATATCCTTCGATTGTTTTTAAATCGTTCGGAAAAGATTTTAAAAAAAACAGCTTCGTCTTAACTTTGTCGCTCATAGGTCCACTATAGCTGTTTCTATATCCAACGAGGACTAAATCATGCGGGTCAACAAGACATTAGTCCTTACAATTCGTCATTTTCTTTGTTACATAATCTTCCATGAATCAGACCTCGAAAATTCAGTCCGATGTGCAGTCCGAAACAAACCAAACCTTGGCCGCTTTAGCGTGGGTCGGGATGGGGCAAATCCAATCGTCGTTAAACATTGGCGAATTTAATGTGCCTTGTTTGTTAGATTTAGGCGTCGACCTGAAGGCAGGCCACCGCGGCATTCACATGTCTAGGTTGTATCAGGTGCATCAAGATTACTTTTTACATAAAAAATTAATTTTAATGCAGATGACCGAATTTTTAGCGCACGCGCTTAAATCTCAAGGTGAAATCAGCTCTGAAATCGCGATGAAAGTCAGTTTACAGTTTTCGATGACGACAAAGTCATTAAAATCGAAATTGCCAGGATTTAGAAATTATCCACTTCAGGTCATCATCGAGAAAAATAACCAAACACAAAATACGTATCTTCAATTCGAAGTTTTGTATTCAAGCACATGTCCACAATCAGCGGGTCTTTCAATGGAAGTTCTAAAGGCGGGGAATAGCTTGCCAGAGCGTCTTCCAGCCACGCCCCATGCACAGCGAAGCCGCACAGTCGTCAAAGTTCAAGTGGCCGATTTTTCAGAACAAGAAATTCAAAATTTAATTTTATCTGTTGAAAATGCGGTGCAAACGCCAGTTCAAACGGCCGTCAAAAAAGCAGACGAAATGGAGTTTGCAGTATTGAATGCGCAGAACCTGATGTTCTGCGAAGATGCGGCCCGAAAAATTGCTTTGGGCTTACAAAAAAATCCAAATATTTTGGGTTTTTCGGTTTTCTGTGAACATCAGGAAAGTCTTCATCCGCACAACGCCTCGAGCGTTATTATGCTTAATTACAGGGCACCCATGCGTGTAGCTTTCAGCTAGATGTCAGTTAGTTTTCAACTGGTGCTGTTTTAACAATAAAGATGATAATCATTTTCAACTTCATTTAGGCTGTGTTACGAACTTAATAAGTAACTAACCTAAGGTGAAATATGACTGATTTTACAACCTTCACAAATTCAGCGACAAATGACACTGTTCCTGGCCTATTGCCTAGACAGAACGAAAATCAAATCATCACAAAAAATGAACGTTTCCAAAATGACGACTTCAAAAAAATGATTCGCTCGATGGGGCTTAAAATTACTGACCAACGGATGCTGATCTTAAGATGTATGCACGATGCCGACGTGATGTCGGGCGAGCGCCATGTAACGGCCCAAGAGCTTTTCGAAAAAGTGGCCGCCGTCGACAGCGGAGTGGGTTTTGCGACCGTTTACCGTTTTTTAAGAAATTTAGCCGAAAAAAGTTTTGTGACCGAAGTGCGAATGGGCGGCCAACCTTCACGTTATGAACTGACGTCGCAAGAGCATCATGACCATTTAACTTGCACCAAGTGCGGTAAGATCTGTGAATTCGAAAATGAAAAGATTGAGAAATTACAAGCGCAAGTCGCTGAACATTTTGGCTTTGTTTTGACGTCCCACATATTAGAGCTATATGGCGTATGTCCTTCTTGTCAGGCGCACCCGCGCCTGAAATAATAATGGGATGGCTAAAGCTCCCTCTTTGAAGAAACCTGTAATTACTAAGTCCGCCGTTCCGATGACCAAAGACGATTTCGTCGATGGGATCGTTGTGCGCGGCGCTCGCGAACATAATTTAAAAGATATCTCGGTCACAATTCCAAGAAATAAGATTACGGTTTTTACGGGGCTTAGCGGTTCTGGAAAATCATCATTAGCATTTGATACAGTCTACGCTGAAGGTCAACGTCGTTACGTTGAAAGTTTATCAGCGTACGCGCGAAACTTTTTAGAACAATTAAAAAAACCAGAAGTGGATTCGGTCACAGGGCTAAGTCCCGCGATTGCGATCGACCAAAAATCGGTGGGATTAAATCCACGCTCGACGGTGGGTACGATCACCGAAGTTTACGACTACCTTCGTTTACTTTATGCGAAAGTTGGAACGCCTGAGTGCCCGGACCACCACGTTCCGCTGACGTCACAGACACCGCAGCAAATTATTGATGACGTTTTTAAAAAATCGGTCGGCACGAAATTTTACGTTTTAGCTCCAATGGCGCAATCGAAAAAAGGCGAATTTTTAGCTGAGTTTCAAAAATGGGCGAAAAAAGGTTTTATTAAAGCCAAGGTTGACGGTCAGTTTATCGAGTTAGAAAAAGCAACCCGACTAGCGAAAACCAAAACGCACAATATTGATTTAGTTGTCGATCAATTGATTTTGAAAGACACAATCAAGCATCGTTTAAGCGAAAGTATTAATACGGCACTCAGCATGGCGGGTGGTCGCGTGATCATCGAAATGATGAACGGCGATCGCCAAAATTTTTCGTTAACTTCACTTTGTCCCATTTGCGGCTTCAGCTTTCCTGATTTAGAACCGCGCCTTTTCAGTTTTAATAATCCGCGCGGCGCGTGCGAAACTTGTCATGGGTTAGGAACTTTAGACTTAGTCGAAGAAGAATCGTACTCAGATTCTGATATCGGTGGAAAAAAACTAGATAAAGTGAAATACACTTACAAAGGACAAAAAGTAAAAGAAGACGCCGACGATGAAGATTCTGAAGACATCGTTTTAAACGCGTGCCCTGACTGTCACGGTACACGTCTAAAAAAAGAAGCCTTAAGCGTTAAAATCAGTGAAAAAAATATCGCCGAACTTTCAGATATGTCTTTATTAGAATTATCTGAGTGGCTACCGAAATCAAAATGGACCGATAAGCAGAAAATCGTTTCTGAAAAAATCATGAAGCAAATTTTATTGCGCGTTGAATTTCTTAAACGCGTTGGTACTTCCTACTTATCTTTATCGCGCACGTCCCGTACCTTATCAGGTGGTGAAGCCCAACGTATTCGTTTAGCGACGCAAGTAGGTTCTGCTTTGATTGGTTGCACGTACGTTATGGATGAACCGAGTATCGGTCTGCACCCGCGCGATCATCATCGATTGTTAGAAATTATTGGCGAGCTTAAAGAGCGTGGTAACACAATTATTTTAGTTGAACACGATGAAGATACGATTCGTTATGCCGACTATGTCGTCGATCTTGGTCCACGCGCCGGTAAATTAGGTGGCGCATTGATGGCCACGGGTACGGCTGAAGAGTTAGAAAAAAATCCAAACTCTTTAACAGGTCAGTACCTATCTGGAAAAATTAGAATCCCGGTACCTAAAGTGCGTCGCGCTGGTTCCGGTAAATTTTTAAAATTGTACGGGGCTACAGGTAACAACTTACAAAATGTTGATTTATCCATTCCGTTAGGAACTTTGACGGCCGTAACGGGCGTGTCGGGCAGTGGCAAAAGTACATTGATCATCGATACGTTATATAAAATTTTAGCGAAAGAATTTTATCGTTCATCGGCGCAACCTTCGCCGTATAAAAAAATTGAAGGCTTAGAAAATATCGACAAGGTCATTGATATCAGTCAACGTCCGATCGGCCGTACGCCGCGGTCAACTCCGGCGACCTATGTAGGTTTACTTCCGTTGATTCGTGATCTTTATGCGGCTTTGCCAGAATCAAAACTGCGCGGATTTGAGCCCGGTCGTTTTAGTTTCAATGTTAAGGGTGGGCGCTGTGAAACCTGTATGGGGCATGGTCAAATTCGTATGGAGATGCACTTTCTATCAGACGTATTCGTTACGTGTGATACGTGTGGTGGGCGTCGTTACAACCGTGAAACGCTGGCAATTAAATTCAAAGAAAAAAGTATCGCCGATGTTTTAGATATGAACGTGGCCGAGGCATTAGAGTTTTTTAAAAATCATTCACACATTTACCGTAAGTTAGAAACCTTAAATAAAGTGGGCCTAGATTACATGACCTTAGGTCAATCATCGACGACGTTATCGGGTGGTGAAGCGCAACGTGTGAAATTATCAAAAGAACTTTCACGTCGCGGTACGGGTAAAACCCTCTACATATTAGATGAGCCAACGACGGGTTTACATTTCGACGACGTTCGAAAATTGGTCGAGCTTCTGCATGAACTGACCGAACAAGGCAACACCGTTTTAGTTATCGAGCATAATTTAGAAGTCGTAAAAACATGTGACCATGTGATTGATATTGGCCCTGACGGCGGTATCTACGGCGGTGAAGTCGTGGCCACCGGAACGCCCGAGATTATCGCGAAGAATAAGCGCAGCGAGACGGCTAAGTTTTTACAAGCCGTCCTGAAGTAAATTATATTTATTTACAAATGTATCCGGCCATCTTAACAAGGCCCCTAGGCTTCATAGATCCGGTCGGAACGCTGGTCACGCTTTCGCAGCGGTCGGCCAAGCTTCCGATTTCGGTTCCAATGTTGTAACCCGATTTTAACCAATTCGATAAAGTTTTCTCTCCCCCTAGATCGTAATCGCCTTCAAAACTTTCCCAACCGCATTTTTTAGATGGTGTTGGTGTCGGCGGAACGTAAGGGCGGTAAACGGATTCAACCATGCCGACACGTAGTTGTTCGCGGTATTTGTTTGCGGTGATGTAGTCGGACGTTTCTTGGCAGTTAAATGAGTTGTCACTGCTTAGACAATCCAAATATTTTTTCGATTGCAGTTGGGTATAACTATTTAAGTTAAATGTACTGTTACTGTTTTTATAACAAACGAAATTTGCGACTTCTCCGATGCTGGCTCCGAAGTAAGTTTCAAAATAGTCCGAGTACGGCGGTTGGTACCATAAACCACCAAACACTTTTTTCTGTAAATTTGGATCAGTTAGAAGTCCGTTGATCGTACTTTTTTGACCCGCGCTCATGACCGAATCAGGATAGAAGACAGGTGATAGACGATTGAATCGAGCGTAAAGTTCTTCGCGCGTTGGCGGCACGTAACCTTTCGGCTGACTTTTATTATTTATGCTGCAACCGATGCTCATGATTTCAATAAAGGCACGGCCTTTATCTGAAAACTGCGGCGGCGCGGGTGGATTGAGCGGAACGTTACAAGTTAAACAAGAAAGTAAACGCGTCGAAGAATCATCCGCGCACGCTCCGGCCTTTGTCACGGGCGGAACAATCGGTGGTGTCGGTTGCGGCGTCGGTGTTGGTGGAACCACAACGACAGGAGGTTGTGGCGCAGGGGGTGGAGTAATTACCGGAGGTGGCGTTACGACCACGGGCGGAGTTGGTGTCGGCGGAACCACGACAGGTGGTGTCGGTGTTGGAGGAACCACAACAACAGGTGGTTCGGGTGCAGGTGGCGGAGTCACAACAACTGGCGGTTCCGGACTCGGAACGGGGTCAACCGGAATCGGTGTTGGAGTTATCGGAGTCACCGGAGTGCTTAAATCTACTTGCGTGTTCGCGATGCTTCTGAATTTGGTTCTATCACAAGCGGCTGTGCTTAATAAAAAAAGCACACTGACCGCAGAAAGTGTTTTTGATGTGATAAGAGTCATTTTCATTTTTGACCTCCGTCAAACTGGAACCGTGGTGGGTCTTGCTTGGTATCGACGTGTATCCAGTCTGACTTGACGCTTTTTCCTTTTAAAAAAAAGAAAAACGTAAGATTATCATTCACAATGTTACAATATTTAAAATTTCCAGTAATCTCTCTTGTCTTTGGTCTTGGCTTAGCCGGACTTTTATCGTGGTTACAAAACCCAAACTTAATTACAGTGCTGGAAGCAATACTGACGGTTTTACTGTTGTGCGTTCTTGAAATTTCACTTTCTTTTGATAACGCCGTCGTCAATGCCACGATCATTCGCCGCATGGACCACATCTGGAGAAAACGATTTTTATTTTGGGGTATGCTGATCGCCGTCTTTGGCATGCGTTTACTGTTTCCCGTATTGATCGTAGCCTTGGCCGGAAATCTATCCATCGTGGATGCTTTCATGCTGGCGATTAAAGAACCTAAACTCTACTCTCAGATGATGTCTGAAGCGCACTTAGCGGTTAGTAGTTTTGGCGGAACTTTCCTTTTAATGGTAGCTTTAAACTTTTTTCTAGACTCAAACAAAGAAACCCACTGGATTTCGGTCATAGAAAAGACTTTCGGCAAGCTAGCTAAAATAAATGGCGCTGGGTTTATTTTCGCATTGATCGTGATTTTGGTGATTTACTCTAATCTTGATTTCGATTCGCAGGCCACTTTCATCAAATCAGCGCTTTATGGATTACTGACGTTTCTGTGCGTGCATGGCCTCAGTGAATTATTAGGTGACGAAGATTTAAAGTCAGTGAAGTGGTTAAGCACCGGCATGGGTCTATTTTTATACCTTGAAGTCTTAGATGCATCGTTTAGTTTTGATGGTGTCATCGGTGCGTTTGCGATCACGACGCAAATCTATGAAATTATGATTGGTCTTGGCGTTGGTGCCTTTTTCGTGCGGGGCTTAACTTTGTATTTGGTCGAACATGAAAAACTAGAGCAGTACGAATTTCTAGAACACGGCGCTTTTTACGCCTTGTTCGTTTTAGCCTTCTTTATGTTGCTAGATCACTTTTTTCATTTCAAAGAGTGGATCACGGCCCTGTCTGGGGCGGCCATCCTTATCTTGTCGATTTTGTATTCGATCTATAGCGAAAAGAAAAAAGCGGAATAGATTGTTCATCGACTTTACCCCCGAGTTCTTTTAATTCGGGTCTAATCGAACGCTTCGGCCCAAACTTGTTGTTTATCTAAACCGTCGATCTCTAATAATTGTTTTTTTACGTCTTTGATCATGGCTCCGTTACCGCACATATAGAATGTGGTTGGCGTATTTTTATAGTCGAAGTCTTTGAGACAATCCTGAACGTAGCCTTTACGGCCCGTCCACGAATCAGATGGTCGGCTTAGAACGAATTCATAATGAAAGTTCGGTAACTTTTCTTTTAGGCGTTTTAATTCACTGTCGTAGTAAATATCGGCTTCGGTTCTAACGCCGAAATAAAGTTTGTAGTTTAAATTCGGGTATTTTTCCATTTTAGATTCTAAGAAGCTAAAATGTTGTGAAATACCGCTGCCTGTATTTAAGAAAACGATTTGTTCTGCAGGTGGCTCGACAAAGAATACTTTTCCGAACGGGCCTGTCATATTTAAAATCTCGTCGCCTTTTAATCCCCAGACGTAATTACTTGCGATACCTGTTTCAACGAATTTAAAAATTAATTTAAACCCATTGATCAGTGCATCGGTCGAAGCGACCGAGTACGCACGCAGCGCGGGCTTAGCCCCTTCGACCGGAACATGAAGCATAACGAACTGACCGGCTTTAAATAAGAAATGCGGTTGATTGGTTAATTCTAAATAAAGTTCGCGAATCAGCGGCGTATGATCAATGATACGCGTGATTTTAAATTGATAATTTGTACGAACTGAAAGAGGCACTAAAGTAGTTTGTGACATAGGCTGCTATTATTCTGGAAATTATGAAATTGTCAAAGCAATCGCATGGCCCAAAACCAATTAAAGCCCCTGAAACGCTTATAAATTAACCGAAGCATGTTGAAGCGCCGCATGCACCACCTGCATTTTTTCAAAATAAGATCATGAAAATGTGTTTCAGTCTGACACAAAAACTCGGCACCACTTTCGCTCCTTATAAAGTCAGATGAGGTTTAAAATGAAAAAGACAGACGTAGCGTTTCTTCTAGGGTTAAGTGCACTTATGATCGGTCAGTTAGCCTTTGCAGGTGATCCGGTTGTTAGTATCCCCCTGAAAACATTCATTAATCCGACCTACGATCTGGTGGATCAAAATGGGAACAATTTAAATAGTTCCGATCTAGATGCGCTGTTTCGAAAAGGGGTTGACCTGTCTAAGTTTAATCCGGTTGAAAACAAATATTGGCAAAACAAAAAACTACCCGCGGTCGATGCAAAGCTATCGGCTGAAATGCCAAACGCGACAAACGCCGAAGTTGTTTTTAATCAAAGTTTAGGGGCTTACCGCGAAGCACAGCTTTATAGTATTTATGTCGCTCCTAAAGATAATTTAAATATCCATTACGGCTTAACGTTTGGTTTGCAGATTCATTCAAGTCTATTGAAAGCGGCCCTTTTAAGAAAAGTGGGCGTGTATCAAGAGTCTCCGAAATACTATAAGACGATCAAAGTCAGATTCGCTTCAGCCGAAGAGATGAATACGTTTATTACAACGGCCTTTAACGTCGAAGGTTCAAAAGAAGATAATATCGATTATCTATCTTTAGAGCCGTTTCAACGCGGAATTATTTCTGATGTGAATAAAACAGATAAAACATTAATTCTTCATGGTTCTTACTTAGAAAAAATGAACCCCGAAGTTCCCAGTTTATTCGATGGATTAACTCCGGCGACATCGAACAATATTAATTTATTTGCGCAAAGCCGCGCGTACCGCAGTTTAATTATTCCTTACGTTCTTGGCGATATGGGCGAAAGTTTAAACCGTGTTTCAACTCAGGCCGCAACGTTACGTGGCGGGTCGGTTGAGCTTAGCTTTGTGAATAACTTCTACTTCAAAGACAAAACATCTGAAGCCGACGCGAAATGGATGTTACGCCGTATCGCCGCATTAACAGATAAGGACTGGGATGAAATCATCGACGCAGCTTCGTACCCGGCGCAATTACGTTCATTAGTGAAAATGAAATTGATGTACCGTTTGAAAAATTTAATGGAAAATTTCTTCACGAAAGAAGAGCGCGCTCAACTTTTACAAGTCACGATGCCAGCCTTAAGCGTAAATTCAGGTGACGGTTGCGTTGTCGACAGTAAGGTTATGCCGATCTGTGCAAATATTCCAGGGTACCCACAGCGTTGGTCTCATGGTGATCGTCAATCGCCATTTGAAACGGCTGACTTATTAAAATATATCGGGATTAAAGCTGAAGCATCGACATTAAAAGTAGCTTTAGATGCTTTAAGTAAAAAAGTTCAAGAAACAAAAGCGAACTACAATATCAACGGTATTCAGTTCACCAATCAAGGGATCGTTCCATTGGGATCAGCGACCGCGACCAACGTGGGTTTGAATTACACGGCGGATCGTATCATCACGACCGGAACTTACTTTGGCAGTCAGGCGCCGATTCAGTTAGTTGATAGCGTTAGTATTACGGGTGCGATGTCGTACCAAAAATTATTTTTCATGAAAGATGCAATCACGAAAAATTTTGGCGCCAACGTTGGTTACAACCGTGACTTTACGTACGTCACTCCAATTAAGTCTTTAGATGAAGCTAAGAAACAGCCTTGGAAGAATTTATTTGGAACTTCAAAATTAAACGCAATTCTAAACCCACTAGAAAATGGGAATAGCTTAACTAAATTTTTAAGCCAGCTTCAAGAGGGCGAAGTCTTTACGATCACAGATTCAGTGGGCGTGATGGGTCGCGCGGGTATCAGTAAAACTTTGGATGCATTAGCAGGTTTCACATCATTAGGACAACCTTCACTCGCTTTATCGGTCGACGCAACTGAAAGTGTGATCTTAAGGCAAGTTCAAGTGATTCGTACGGCTGAAGGCATTCAGATCTTTATCCGTGATGGTAATGCATTGATGTTTGGAGTGCAGTTCGATGCAAATTATTTTATTAATTTATTAAGAATCCGTTACCAAACGACATCGACCGATCTTCACACAGAAGCCTATTTAATTGATTATAATGCAGAGCTAATGACTAAAGTTGATAGCGGCGAATTAACGGGAATCAGTGATGACTTACAAAAAGTAGTTGATGCGCAAAATGCATTAAGCGAAAAAGCGTCTCAAGCGATTTTAGCTTTAATTAAGCAATCGAACACTTGGCCACTGCGTGAAAACTTTAAATATCGTCGTTACGAAATTAACCACAATTTAAAAACGACCGAGATCCAAAAAAGTATATTATGGTTTAAGGCGACAAAAATGGATGAAGAGCACATCTTGTCAGTTTATAAACCTGAAATGGTGGCGCCTCCGGGTTCAACGGTTGTGAATAAAGTGCTTCAATTCTCTTTATATCAACGTGGAGAGCTAAAAGGATCTGATAAATTTGGATTCAGCTTAGGTATTTTAGATGCGGTGTTAGCTAAAAACGTGGGTAAGAATGCGCCATCGTTTGCACAGAACTCACAAAATCCATCGCAAATGCCCTATGGTAAAGCGTACTGGC
>JACMQO010000067.1 GCA_014376935.1 Bdellovibrio sp. | reverse complement strand
GAAAAAAGTGACTTCATTTTTTTAGGATCGATTAGCTTACAGAAATCGAAATCAACCTGCCCGCATGAAACGGCCAGTTGGAAAGTAAAAAAAGTTCTACGCGGAGACAAAGCACTTGAAGGAACCGTTATAGCCACGGCCGACCACGGTTACCAATTCTTTTTTGACGAAAAAGGTAATCCGAAAATGCCACCAAGTTATTCCGCAAGTAAATATAAAGACGGCCCGCTAAATCGTGACTCAAACCCTTCTTATATTTTTACTCAAAAAAATAAAGATGGTTGCTTTGAGCTTTCAGCCCAAGGCGCGCAAGAATCTTATGCCGCGCAAAAAGAGATTGAAAGTATTTTAATACCCAAAACAGTTGCCCCACCTATTCAATTTACAACATCTACCATGACTGGGGCCTGCGCTCCGCACGATGCATCTTCAACAATGATCAGCATACGAACCGGCACCAAAGAGTATCCATTGATTACAGTAAACTGGTGGGCAAATCCACATCCTTCACCCAAGGGGGGAGAATTTGTTTTAGAATCAAAAGGTAAGGATTCTTTCACAGAAGGGTATCAAGGCTTTTTTTGCGCCACTAAAGGAGCCTGCAAGGCGCTCATAAAAGTGAAATTAAAAGCAAAGATCGATGAAAATAAAAAAATAGGAAATTTAGAATTCGAAGTTGAAACCGTTGAAAAAGAAATTCAAAAAGGAGAAGTTCCAACTGAATTTAGATCTGATACCCAGCAAATGTGCGGCTAATATTATTTATAGAAATACTTAACGTCAGCATCTAAATTTTCAAACTTATCGTCTTTTTTTATTTTAACCGCAACCCGGCCGCGAAAACTGACCAGCTGGCTTAAATCTTCATTCATATCAATTTCAATCGGCGTGATAAAAGCGGCTAGCATAAAGTTATTAATGTTCATTTTAAATTTTTGAATGGTACTGCCGTTCTTTTTTTCTTCACCTAAGTAGGTGACTTTAAATTTGTACGTGTCTAGGCGATCCCAAACTAAAAAATCAATTGTTAAAGACTTTTCTTTTTTAAGTTCAGCAAAATTTTTCTTAAGCCAGCGATCAAAGTTAGCTGGTGCGACCAGATCTTTCGGTTTTTTGATTTCTTTTGATTGGCTGGGTTTACCTTCAATATCGTATTTCATTTTAACGACATCACCCACAATTTCGATCAAACCTTTTTCTTTCGTTTGATTTTGCGTGATTTCATATTTACTGAATTCGGCCGTGGTTTCGTTCACCGTGGCTTTTTCTTCCATTTCAACTTTATCGCCCGATTTAAACTGCGCCGTAACTTCGGTTATATCGCCCTTTTTTAATTCTGAAGCGTCTAATCGGTATAAAATGGCGCCGCTCGTTTTACCTAAGGGGCGGACTTCAGCATAGTAAGCATACGAAAAAATTGGAGCCAATAAGGTCATTAATATTATTTTCTTCATGTTCTTAATTTAAGGTGAATTAATTTAGCTGACCAGTAATTAATATATCGGATCCAAATTTCAAGACGTCCGTACTTTTAAGTCGCAATTTACTGTCAAGCGACGTAATCCCAAATGCATTTGTCCAAGAGACCCCATTTTGGTTACCGATTATAGAACTAGCTAAGAATAAATAAAGTCGATGAACCAGGCCCGCTTCTAAAAATAAAGAGTATGTTTTTGCGCCACCCTCTATAAAAGCCGAACGAATTTTTAAATGCCATAATTTTTCGGTTAAATCATTTAAATTCGAAAATTCAATCTGCTGAAAATCAGAATCGTGATTCTTTTTACTAACGCCAAAAAAGATATTTTCTTTTTTGTTCACCTTTAAAAAATTAAACTCTTTACCACCGGCGATCTGATCCAAGATTTTTCCAGATGGATCGATCACAACAATTTTATTTTCTTTATTGATCTCAGGATGGCGAATATTAAGTGATGGGTCGTCGACTTCGATTGTATTTCGGCCAACGATAATCGCGTCGTAATAAGACCTCAGTTCGTGAACGTAGGTTCTTGAAGCAGCTGAAGTAATCCATTTGCTTTCACCTGATTTCAAGGCGACTTGACCGTCTAAACTTGATGCCACTTTCATGGCGATAAAAATCTTTTTATCGCGGTAATTTTTTAAAAAGACTTCGCATAGCTCGTTTAAGCTTTGCTTCAGTGGGCCCTGGTATTCTTCAGTTTGAATGCCCGCTTGAATTAAAATATGGGCGCCTTGTCCACTGACTAATGGATTTGGATCAATTAAACCGAAGACCACCTTTTTTACGGGGTGTTTTGCTAAAGTCTTAGCGCATGACGGCGTCTTGCCTTCGTGTGCACAAGGCTCAAGGGTGACGTAAAACGTCGAGCCTTTGATTTCTTGCGGCGATAGCTTTTTTAAAGCATCGGCTTCGGCGTGGTCTTGGCCAAATTTTTTATGAAAGCCGTAATTGATAAATTCATGATTGGCATTCACCACCACACAACCCACTAATGGATTAGGTGAAACGTAAGGTGCACCCAGCTTAGCGACTTCGATCGCTAGCTGCATGGCTTGTTCGGGAGTAATCAATTCCCCTTTTTCAAAGGGGCTGGTGAAGTTTTTTATTTGTGCATCCATGACTGCCAGTACGATTTGATTTCTAAATTTTCAAAGTACGGGTCAATTTCTAACGGCTTTGTCGTATCGATCATCACGGCGGCCTCATCCGTAAATGTTTTCTTACCTTGGTTCGCAAATGCTTTCGGATGCGGACCATGTGGAAACCCTGCCGGGTGAAGGCTAATCATGTTCGAATGTAAATTATCGCGGCTAAAGAAATTTCCAGCGTGATAAAATAAGACTTCATCGTAATCAATATTTTGATGGAAGAACGGAACTTTCAAAGCATCCGCATCGGATTCAATCGGGCGCGGTAAGAAAGTACAAACAACGAAGCCGTTCGACACAAATGTCGTATGCACCGACGGTGGCAGATGCACGCGGTGTGAAACGATCGGCATTAAATCGTCGATATGTAGAGTATACGGAAAGTAATCACCCTTCCAGCTGTCTGTATCATAAACGCAGGCGTCGTAAGTAAATTTAGTAACACCACCACGAATGACGTTAATCTCTTTTGATTCGAAACCATGCTTTTGTTTAAATTCATTTTGCGCCGCTAGATCTGGTTTTCCTAATGCTGCGATATCGTAGAATGCGTTTCGTCCGGCCATTCCGCGATCAGGTTCGCGGTAGAATGTTGTTTTTGATTCAACGATTAAGAACTGCGTCTTTTCTTCGTAAACAATCGTGTGGACTATTGATTTTGGAATCGTAACGTACGTTCCGGTTTTAAAATGAAGCAATCCGTATTCAGTTAAAACAACGCCTTTACCTTGGTGACAGAAATAAAGGGTATCACCTTCAGCATTTCTTAAAGCCGGGTGATTTTTCTTTGTCGAATAATCAGTAACATCACCCCACATCGAATAGATAACTAAATCTGAATTGTAAAGTAATCGGTACCATTTATCCGTATCGTATTTGGCCGGAACCAAATCAAAAAGATGCGGCTTCAAAGGACCTTCAACATTTGTCCATCGGGTCGGCATACTGTTTTTAATTAAATGAGAAACTGGCCCGTAAAAACCTTTGCGGCCATGCTCTTCTTCGAACTTTCCTTCGGGAATTGCTTTATGGCCTTGGGTATGATTTTTTCCTTGCGAATACTGATGCATATAAAAACCTTTTTTTAAAAATTAAACTTACAAGTAACCACGTTCGCGTTGATCAGCTTCGATCGCGTCAAACAACGCCTGGAAGTTACCATCACCAAAACCTTCGTGACCTTTTCTTTGAATCACTTCAAAGAAAACAGGACCGATCGTGTTTTTAGTAAAGATCTGTAAAAGATATCCATGTTCATCACCATCAACTAAGATGGCATTTCTTTGTAAACGATCAATGTCTTCGGTCACTTGCGGTAAGCGTGTTTTTAACATTTCGTAATATTTTTTTGGAGGAGCCGCCAAGAACGGAACATCGCTTTTATTTAATGTTTCTAAAGTGGGCGCGATATCATCTGTTGTTAAAGCGATATGCTGAATGCCCGAACCTTTGTATTCATTTAGATATTCTTGAATTTGTGATTTTGGATCTTTGGGTTCATTAATGGGTACCGAGAATTTTCCGCAAGGTGAACGCATCGCTTGTGACAATAAACCTGTGCTTTTACCTTTGATATCGAAATACTTAGCTTCGTAAAAACCAAAGATATCGGTGTAGAATGAACTCCATTTTCTCATTTCACCAACCGGAACGTTATTTGTGAAATGATCGACGATGTTTAAAGAGTTACCCATCGGGCGAACTGAAATATCGGCTAACTTAAATTGTTCTTTATAAAGATCGATATGATTTTTTTCGTCGATAAAATAAATCAATGAATCACCGATACCGTAAACGGCTGGGTAATTCATAACACCTTTTGTGCCTTCAGCGCCTTCGTATGGTTTAGCTCCGCGCTTAACAGCCGCTTCAAAAGCTTTCTGTGCATCACCGACGCGGAAACCCGTTGAAGAAACGGAAGGGCCATGAAGTTTAGCAAAATTAACTGCAAATGTTCCAGGTTCAGCGTTAATGATAAAGTTGATATCGCCTTGGCGGTATAACTTAATTTTTTTACCAGGAATTTCAGACATCAAAGTGAAACCCATTTTTAAAAATAATTTATCTAAGTGAGTCGCATCCGGACCGGTGAATTCAATAAAGTCCACACCGTTTAATCCTGTCGGATTTTTTTCCGTGATTTTTCCTGCACTCCAATCAATTGTTAATCGAGACATGTAAGCTCCTTTTGATTTAAAGAACTTAATTTAGCAACGGGCTAGCCCCCAGGTCAAAATGATCTTTATCAAAAAACGACGGGTAAATTTTGGTAAAACTTCTGAACGGCGGGGTCGACGATAAATGAACGCGGGCTCCATCGAACGATATGCAGGCCCGAAGGCTCACGCAGCCTAGAAAGCGCTACGTAGGCGTGTCCTGGCTCCCATAACGAGCCTAAGTCACACCATAATTCATCCAAGGTTGCGCCTTGCGATTTATGAATGGTTGTTGCGTAAGCTAAATTGACCGGAAACTGAATGACGCTGGCCTTCACGTTTCCGTCGGCATCAAGAAGTGAAAATGAAATTTTCTCAACTTTAACTTCGCGGCCCCCATCTTTTTTAACGACCAAATGATCGGATTCATGCGAAACCAAAGTGCCGCGCGTACCATTCACGTATCTTTTTTGCGGATCATTTTTTAGGAATAAAATACGGCAACCAATTTTTAGCTTTAATTGCGCTGGCACCGGGGCCGACTTACTTAAAACATCGATAAAACGTTTTTCACCAATAAAAATTGAATCGACAACATGTTCCGCTTCGTTAATTTCAGACAGCTTTTTTTGATTGTACATTTCAGACTGATCGCGACGTGGAAACAAACGCGTGCCCGGATGATCTTCGTCATGATCTTTGGTGTGCATTTCTAAAAAATCACGCGCTAAAGGCGATACTTTACCTTCGCGTACGTCGGCTAAAACTTTTAAAAAATGACTATCTTGAATACGCTGATTGAAATTAAGAAGACTATTTTGAAAACCTGTTCGTTGCCATGTTTCGGTTAAAAAAGACCAATCTCTTTTTTGCCCATGCTTCGTCACTGGTGGTAGTTGGCCGAAATCACCCACGGCGATAATTCGTAAACCACCCCAAGGCAAGGTCGATTCTTTTGCCATTTGTGAAATGCGTTCGGCAACGTTTAAAGCATCACCCGGGATCATCGAAATTTCGTCGATGATCACACCTTCAACTTGGCGAATACGCTTCAAAGTTTTGGCGTCATTCATGATCCGGTTGAAAGTGGCTTCTGGCCCGCCTTCCATGATACCTAAGCCAAAAAAGCTATGAAAAGTGCGGCCACCCAAAAGAACTGCCGCCGCGCCGGTGCTGGCCAAAATAGGCATTTGT
>JACMQO010000066.1 GCA_014376935.1 Bdellovibrio sp. | reverse complement strand
GAAGGCACGCAATTAGCCTTAGACGGCGAACTTTTAACTCCGCTCAGCACACTAGCTAAAAGCGCTATGACCGAAGATGATTGCGGCGGAAATAAAAGCGAAGCGGCCCAAAACGGCAACGACGAAATCATGGGCGCATTCGTTATTAACACTTTAAAACAGCTTTGTAAGTAGTCCCCGACACCTCGGGGCAAATACTTAGTAGTCCCGGGACCTTCAGCTTTGCAAAATTCCCTCCGCAACTTGTACAGTTCCAACTGTACAAGTTGCGGAGCATAAAAAAGACGATTAAATTCAAACCAAATTCGAACATTCTTCGAACGACTTTTCCCAAAAATTTATTTTAGCATTTTTTAAATATCGAAAATCTAGCGATTCGCTAAACGTAATTCACGGCGCTTTTGCGCGGCGGCGAAACGTCTTTTTTGAATATCTGTTTCTAAGATCAATCCGGGCACTTCAACTGGGTGCCCGTCGTCTCCGACAGCCACAAAAGTTAAATACGCAGCGGTCGTCAGAAAAAGCTCTCCCGTTTTCGGGTTTTCAGCTTCCACGCGCACACCGATTTCCATCGATGTTCTAGATACAAAATTAACAGAGGCTTTTAGATTAGCGACCCAACCTTTTTTAATTGGTGCTACGAAACTTAATTGATCAATGCTGGCAGTGACGACCTCGGATCCCGAGTGTCTTTGAGCGGCGATGGCCGCAACGATATCGATCCAGGCCATAACTTGTCCACCGAACACAGTGTCTAATGCATTTGTGTTAACGGGTAAAACAAGTTGGGTCATTATCACTTGAGAAGAAGCAACAGTTTTGCTTTTTTTCATACGATAATGACCCTTCTATAAGAACTTAATTAAGACTCAAAAGAACTAGAACTAAATACCAGCGTCGTTGTTACCGTTACGAGTACCGAAAGTACCTGTGCCCGGTAAAGTGATCGTTGTGTTTCCAGCAGGAATTGTCTGAGCAGCTTGAGTGTTGTAAGCCATTGCGCCAGCAGGTTGGGAAACTTCAGCGCGGGATTCGCTTTCAACAAAACCAAGGTGAGGAAGACACCATACGATTAACTGTGCACGAGATTTAACGTTCATCTTTTTATAGATGTTAGTTAAATGGAATTTTACTGTTTTTTCAGTAACGAATAACTGGTTAGCTACTTCCTTGTTAGAAAGTCCTTTAGAAACCAATTCTGCTACTTCAGATTCGCGATTTGATAAACCTTTTTGAATTAATACGTCTCTGAGCATCCTTGCTCCTCCTGCTTGATATTGTTTTTGTTTCTTTTGTGTCTTTTTGAAACAGGCCTAGACGATCCTTTGTCTAAGCTGGCGTCTCATTATGAAGCACAACAACCTATATATAAGTCTGACCGGACTTTTGATAGAACGCAATACCTAAGACCCACTTTTTTTTCAAAACTAGACCGAATTAATCACCTTTTTATCTAAGTTTGCCCAGTTTTAACCGATAGGTAGTCCAGAGGAGTCCAGCAATGTTTAACCCAAATACCAAGTTTTTAGTCGCCGATGATTTTTCAACTATGCGCAAGATCGTTAAAAAGGTCCTTGATGAATTAGGCTACAAAAATGTAGTCGAAGCGGTCGATGGAAAAAATGCCCTTGAGGTCATTAACGAAGCCTTTAAGTCAGGTCAACCTGTCGAGTTCATTATTTCAGATTGGAATATGCCGAACATGCAGGGAATTGATTTACTTAAGGCCTGCAAAGCCGACGCTAATTTTAAATCATTGCCCTTCATGTTAGTCACTGCAGAAAGTGAGCAAGCACAAATTTTGGAAGCCGCTAAAGCCGGTGTTTCAGAGTACGTGATTAAGCCTTTCAATGCGGCGACATTAAAAGCCAAAATCGAACGCGTGTACGTCAAAGTACAAGCTTCGCAACAAAAAAAGGCGGCTTAATTTATGTCAGCAGCAGCAAAATTAGACCCGTCACACCCGTTTCTGAATAGCAGTGTTATTCTGAATATTTCAAACGGCGTGACTGAAACATTACAAACGATGGCGCAAACTGAAGCCAATTTTGAAAAGCCTTTTGTCGCAAAAGACTGGAAAACTCCGACAGATTTAACGGTTTTCTTAGATTTGAAATCGGACCCCTACCAAGGGCAGGTTCGTTTTCACTTTGATAAATCAGTGGCACGCGGGATTTTAGAAAAAATGCTGGGTTCCACCGTTAGCGAAACTGATTTAGTTGAAATTTTAGATGGAGTCGGCGAAATTTCTAATATTTTCTTTGGCGTAGCCAAGACTAAATTAAATCTAATTGGATTTAAATTAGAAATGTCGGTTCCCCATCCGGTGAGCAGCAAAGATTTGCCAGAAACAATCGGCAATAAAACATGCTTGGTGATCCCGTTTAAAGTCGGCGATACATCATGTTTCGTTGAAATGATTTTGTACTAGAATTCGATCTCAAGTTTAGGGTTAAATGTACTTGCCTTAATGACTCTTTAAAAAAGAGCTTATTAAGGCAAGTTGCTTTTTTTGACCAGCTCAGCTTGCATTAGCTTATTTTTTGTCGATACCCAGATTCTTCAACAACTCAGATTTACTTAAACCAGGCTGCTCGAATTGAAGGAGCCTGATTTTTTTTAAGTAATCCCCTATTTTTTCTTTTTCCACGACGCCTAATAAATCATTTCCATCCACAAGCTTAACCGGCGGATAAACCTTTGTTTGCATCAACCTTTTCAGCAGGTCTGAATCAAATAACTCAATCTTTTCTAAAAACTGCAAGCTATCGCCTATCAATGGGCTTTTTTCCATTTCAACAGCCCATTGGGGGTACGCTAATTTATGCTCGCGGTTTTGGTACGCAAAAACTAAAGCATCAAAGACTTTCAGGTCATCAGCACCAATCTTCAAACGGTCTTTGAGAATTTGTTTCAATGTTTTCATACTCTTATCCCCTTCGACACGATTCGAACGAACGTAGGTCGTCATTAACACCAAGAAGAACCGCTGAAAGGCGTCGCTTTTAAGCCCATGAGCATTTTCCAATTTAAAAAAATCTGGAAATTGACGACCCGATTCCAAATTCTTTCGCTCGGCCGTCCCAAAAATAAAATCAAAAATCTGACTGGCCAACGGCTGTTGAAAGAAGTCATTCCATTTAACGAAAGGAATCATTTTTTTAAATTCAGCCCAAATTCTTTCGCCACTGATTTTTTTTAATAAAGGGACTCGGGTTAATGCAGCACTTAAAGTTTTTTGATCACAAGAAAAACCGAATTGAATCGAAAATCGAAGCAACCTTAAAATTCTTAAGTGATCTTCTTGAAATCGAACGTCGGCATCACCCACACATTTTAAAAATTTGCCATCGATGTCATTAAGCCCCTGAACAAAATCAACAACCTGTTTTTTTTGATCATCCCAAAAAAGGGCGTTTACCGTAAAATCACGGCGTCCGGCGTCTTCTTCGGGTGTGGCAAAATCTACATGCGAGGGCCTACGCCCATCGACGTAATCTGATTCGCGACGAAACGTTGCTAAATCAAAAATACTTTTGTCTTTTAAAACAAGTTTGACCACTCCGAAACTTGCACCGACGGTTAAAGCGTCAGGAAAAATCTGCATAATCTGCTCGGTCGTCGCATCGGTCACTAAATCAAAGTCAGCCACTGGTCGGCCGATTAAAAAATCACGCACGGCGCCGCCCGCCACCCAACAAACGAAACCTGTTTCGGATAGCTTATTCTTGACGACTAAAAATTCTGAGTACAACGCATGCTTTTCAAAAGCGTAAGCGACGGTCGAATTTGCAGTCGTACTGGTGGACGCAGAAGTCATAAAGAAATTATGAAAGATTTATTTTAGATTCTCAAGGGATTAAGGCTATTTTTAGTAAACCGCTTTGACTCTAGCCGCCGATAGGGCTTAATTAATTCTGAAATGACTGAACTTACGCAGACCTTACTTAAACTTAAAGACCAGCTGGGTTTTAACCAGCTTCAGATCGGGCCGCTCGGAACACCGATCACGATCAGTTTTTATGAAAAATGGATCGGCGAAAATTTGCATGCGGGGATGGGGTATTTGAAAGACCACATGGCCACCAAAAAAGATCCACGCACGCTCAATCAGAATTTAAATTCGGTCATCACCGTAACGCAAAGTTATTTTCCAACAAAACATCCACTAGAAAACCCGGTTCCGGCACGCATTGCCACCTATGCGCAAAATAATGATTATCATTTTTGGCTCAAAGAAAAACTGAACGTCATCATCGATGAATTAAAAATTCAATACCCCGATCATGAGTTTATGGCGTTTGTCGACTCGGGCCCTATTTTGGAGCGCAACTGGGCTTACGAAAATGGAATGGGTTGGTTTGGTAAAAACACATGTCTGATTCACCCGCAATTCGGTAGCCTTTTTTTCATCGCCGAAATTCTAACGACGCTACCCATTCCACCCGAAGAATTATCGACGAAACTAGAACCGCTGCCCGATTTTTGCGGAAAATGTCGTAAGTGCATCGATATTTGTCCCACGAATGCCTTGATCGAGCCACACGTGATGAAGGCCGAACTTTGCATCTCTTATTTAACGATCGAATCAAAAACCAATCCGCCCATAGCTTTACGCGAAAAAATGGGAGACTGGTTTTTTGGATGCGATCTGTGTCAGACGACGTGTCCTTGGAATGAAAAAGTATTTCGAAAACTAGCAATCACCGAAAGCGCCGCGACCAGCACCGCAAAATTATTAAATTTAAATGACAAAAATGACATGGAACTGACTGAATTTTTTAGAAATATTTTGACTTCATCGAACAAACAATTGGCCAAACAATTTTTTGGAACTCCGCTATTTCGAGCCGGCGGAAACTTAAAAAGAAATGCACTGATCGTGATCGCGAATAAGCGGATGGTCTCACTTAAACCCCAAGTGAAAAACTACCTAGATCACCCCAAATTTTCAGAGCTGGCCGAGTGGTGTTTAGCCCAACTGGATCAAACAAAAGATCCTTCATAAAAGTCATGGTTTGATTAAGACGAAGCAGAAAAACCAAGCAAAGATTGCGAGCCACCCTTTGTATTAATTATATCGGCTTTTTTTTAACAGGTTTCGATTTGACCCCACTGTTTTTACGTGGTTTTAGTCACCATATGAGATTCATATCCGGCATCATTTTAATGTTAGCATTAAACGTACAGACTCAGGCTTCACAATATGAAGGCCGCATCACTAGCGTTGAAGACGGTTTAGTTCGTCTGAACGAAACAAACCTCAAACAGACGTTTGATCTCACTTTCAAAGACTCGGACACCGCCCTATCGATCTCAAAATTAAAACCAAATGATTTTGTCTCTTTCGAAGGGGGCAAAAATTTAACGAAATCTTTTTTACGCGTCGACTCAATTAACTACGTGGGCTTAGCTTCATTGATGGGAATTTGGACCGGCGACGACGGCTACTGTTATAAATTCAGCTCTTATACCGAATTTTTAATCTTTCCAAAATCAGGCGATTGTAACCGTAAATCGGCTCGCGCCACAAATCCACGCGAATTTGCTTACACCTTAAACGTCGCTGACGAGGCCTGGTTTATGCTTCTTTCAGATGCGAAATCAAGGTACGCCGCTGATGTCACATTCACTGATCCTAAAAGCATCGAAATGAGTTTATACGACGTGAATAACGGAAAAATTCTTAGACTTATTAAATTAACGAAGTAACATAGTGGTACTATGGTACCAGAAGCTTCATTAATACCCACATCTCCGCAATTATTTTTTAGTAAAAAAGATCCCGAAGATCCGCGTTTAGGTGATTTAGCAAAACCCACCTGCATCGAAAAGAACCCGCTTCTTGAAGACACGTTCATGATCATGGGTTATGCCGACGACGAAGGAATTCGGTTAAACGGTGGACGCCTAGGGGCCTCAGACGCACCAAAAACAATTCGCCAATTCCTTTATAAAATGACGCCGTCAACGCTGTCAGATAAAAAAATTAGCCTTTACGATTTAGGCGACCTAAGACAAAAACCAGATCTATCCGACCGCCATCAAGATGTTTTAGAATTAACGACGTATCTTCATGGTAAAAAGCAAAAGGTGATCTCTTTCGGCGGAGGCCACGATTACGGCTATTCTGACGCCGCAGGCTTTGTGAAAAGCTATCTTAAGACTGGAATCAAACCCGTCGTCATTAATTTTGATGCCCATTTAGATGTGCGTCCGACAAATCATGGCCTTAATAGCGGAACGCCCTTCTACCGTTTACTTTCTGAATTCGCGGGGCAGTTTGAGTTTGTTGAAATAGGGCTTCAGCCCCAATGCAATTCAAAAAATCACTGGGAGTGGGCCGCCGACAAAGGCGCGCATCTTTACGATTTAAAATCAATTGAACGCACGGGATTAATGAAACTTTTAGATGAACCCGTTTTTAAAAATATGACCAAAAACACCCCTCTCTTTATCAGCTTTGATATCGATGCGATCACGGCCAGCGAAGCCGGCGGATGCAGTCAAGCATGGGTAACCGGCCTTAAAACCCAAGAGTGTCTTAATTTTTTAAGCGCACTTTATGAAAAATCAAATGCACGTGGTCTTGGTATTTACGAAGTGTCTCCACCGCTTGATCATGATTTTCAAACGTCAAAAACGGCGGCGTTGATTACTCATCACTTTTTATTCGAAAGTTAATAAATTATGTTAGGTTTTGGCAGCGACAATCATTCCGCCATTCACCCCGAGCTCATGCAAGCGATTCAAAAATGCAATGTTGAACACGCGCCTAGCTACGGAACCGACGAACAAACCGAATTAGCGAATAGCGCATTTAAAAAACTATTCGGCCCACAGACTAAAACATACTTCGTGTTTAACGGCACGGCTTGTAATGTTTTAGCGTTAAAATCGATGATGAAAACACACGAGTCAGTTTTATGTTCGACGGTCAGTCATTTAAATATGGATGAATGCGGAGCCCCCGAATTTTTCGCCGGAAAACTTTTAACATTACCGCATACTCACGGAAAAATTTCTTTAGAGACTTTGAAGTCGGCATTGATTCGCAAAGGTGATCAGCACTACAGCCAACCGCGCGTGGTTAGTTTAACCCAACCGACCGAGCTTGGAACCTGTTACAGTCTAGCGGAAATCAAAGCGATTGTGGATTGGGCCCACAGCGAAAACCTATTTGTTCATATTGATGGCGCCCGCTTAGCCAATGCAGTTCATTATCTAAAAACAACTTTCAAAGAAATGACGACAGACCTTGGCGTTGATATTGTCTCTTTCGGTGGAACAAAAAATGGCTTGATGATGGGCGAAGCGATTTTAGTTTTAAATCCAAATTTAGCCAATGATCTTAAATACATTCGTAAACAAGCGGCGCAACTGCCTTCCAAAACTAGATTTATCGCTGCGCAGTTCAATACCTATTTATCGACTGAACTTTATAAAAAGATTTCTGCACACTCTTGCGATAAGGCTGAGCGACTGCATTCAAAATTAAAAGATATTTCGGGTGTCGAATTGACGGCACCACGACAAAGCAATGCCGTCTTTGTTAAAATACCGCAGCCTTGGATCAAAATTTTACGCGAAAACTTTTTCTTTTACGTTTGGGATGAAACGACTTTTGAATGTCGTTTGATGACGACTTGGGATACTACCGAAAATCAGATCGATGCATTCACCGACCTGGTTCAAAGCTTAGCACTTAAATAATTTTTACTGTTAAAAGGCTATTAGTTTTCGGTCGCTTCACGGCTTTGAATGAAGTGCAAAATATCTTCGGCATGGCCGTCGGCTTTGACCTTACGAAAGACCGCCATCAACTGCTGTTTTTCATCGATAATAAACGTACTTCGTTCAATACCTAGAACCATTTTACCGTACATGTTTTTTTCTTTGATGACGTCAAACATTTTACAAAGCTTTTCATCTTCATCGCTTAACAAATCAATTTTAAATCCACATTTTTGAATAAACTTATCGTGCGACTTTAAAGAGTCTCGTGAAATTCCGTAAACCACGGTATTTTGCCGAACAAATTGACCTTTTAAGCGCGTGAAATCGTGACCTTCAAGGGTACATCCCGGTGTATCGTCTTTTGGATAAAAATAAAGAACGACTTTTTTACCGATAAAATTAGATAACATAAACGTCGAACCACCCGTTGAAGGCACTTCAAAATCCGAAACAACTTCACCGACCGCGAGGTGGGATCCCGCCGTTTTGGTTTTGGCCTTGGTTTTGGTTTTCGAAGTCACCTTTTTGGTTGGCTTCTTGGTTTTGCTGACCGCTTTGCGGCTGATTTTCTTCACCGCCGGTTTGGTTTTTTTGGCTGTTTTTTTCAATCAATTCTCCTAGCTGTTGGATATCACTTTTTTTAGGCGGAGCCCCAATTTCAATAGCTTGAAATTTTGGCTCAGGTGGCTTTTCGGCAAATTCGTCGATCACTTCAATTTCTTTTTCGATCAGTTTAATTTTACCTTCTAAGGGAACACGCATTTCAATTTTTCGACGTTCAACTAAATCTTTATAGATTCCACCCTTAACTAGAAACTGACTTTGCTGGTCCCGATTAAAAATAAACGTCTTTAATTTTAATTCTTCAGACGATGTGGCTGACGAAACCAAATTTTTCGTCCAATTTAAACACTCAAGTTGCGACAGTTTTTTATTTTTAATTTGCAAATCACAAACTACGTCATTCCCTGTTACGGCGACAGACAATCCGACGACCGCGGCCCACTCTTTAATTAAAAAAGTGACAGTAAGGTGACTCCCCTCACTGGCTTGTTTAATTTTTGCGACTAATGCTTCAGGCTTTTGGCAAACTTTAAAAACTTCAATTAAGTTTTTATCTCTCGGATCCGCCACAAACCGAAACCGTGTGCAATCAAGTCTATTGAGTGCATTTTTTTTAACACCCGCCGCTATTTCAACCGCAAAACTTAAGACCGAAAAAAGGGACATATCATCTGCGTATTGACCCTTGGTCATCAGCCGTAAAGCTTCTTTTTCAAGACTGGCCGAAAAGTAAATGGCTTCGCGTTGCACTTTAGATAATAATTGCGGCGGTTCTGCGGGCCGAGCATCGACCTTTAAGGATGGATTTTCACGCAAAGCGGCAGAGCCCACAGGCGTTATTTCTGGAACAAATTCGGTCTTTTTAAAGCACGAGGTTAAAACTAGAATAGATAAGAAAATAAGGCCCATTTTCATGATCTCTTATTATGTAAAATACTCTTTCACTTTAGCAAGTTATAGTTCAACATATGAATATGAAAGATATTTGGACAAAAAACTACAGCAAAGACGTTCCTGAACATATTAACATGAACGAATACAATAATATTCTTGAAGTCGCGGACGAAGCGTTCCGTAAATTTCGTCAAAAAAAAGCCTTTACTAACTTTGATTGCGACCTAACTTATCATGAACTAGACGTTTTGTCGGGCCAGTTCGCCTCTTACTTACAAAATACTTTAGGCTTGAAAAAAGGTGATCGCATCGCGATCCAGTTACCTAATATTTTACAGTTCCCAATTGTTCTTTTTGGAGCTTTTCGCGCAGGCCTTGTGATCGTCAATACAAACCCTCTTTATACCGCGCCCGAAATGCAGTATCAATTTAGTGATTCGGGTGCAAAAGCCATCGTCATTTTAGCGCAGTTCGCGCATTTGTTAGAAAAAATTAAATCACAAACTAAAATCGAACACGTTATCGTGACCGAAGTGGGCGATCAACTTCCGTTTTTAAAAAAACACGTCATTAATTTTGTTTTACGGACAGTCAAAAAAATGGTTCCGGATTATTCAAATCTAAAACACGATATGTGGGCCGATGCCTTAGCGAAGGGCGCGCAACAAACATACGTCCAACCTAAATTAACTTTGGATGATACCGCGTTCTTGCAATACACGGGCGGAACAACTGGCGTTTCTAAAGGCGCGATCTTAAGCCATCGTAATATTATTGCGAATATGCAACAGATCTGCGGATGGATGCGTAGCAAATTAGTGGAAGGCGAAGAAATCACAATCACTCCACTTCCGCTTTATCACATTTTTTCTTTAACAGTTTGTAGCTTAGCTTTAATGAAATATGGCACTCAAAATGTTTTAATTACGAATCCTCGTGATATTCCTGCTTTTATTAAAGATATGAAAAAACATAAGTTCACAATTTTAACAGGTGTGAATACATTATTTAATGCTTTAGCTCACAATTCAAAAATTAAAGAAGTTGATTTTTCGCACGTAAAAGTTTGCGTGGCCGGCGCCATGGCTTTACAAAAAGCTGTGCGTGACAAGTGGATCGAAGCTACGGGCACAAACGTCATCGAAGGATATGGATTAACTGAAACATCACCGGTGGCTTGTTGCAACCCGATTGATGGCACTGACCAAGTGGGTACGATCGGCATTCCGCTTCCAGATACCGATATTAAATTCGTTGATGATGACGGTAACGAAGTTGCTTTAGGAGAGCGCGGTGAAATTTGCATTCGCGGACCACAAGTGATGGTGGGCTATTACAATCAGCCAGCCGAAACAGCCAAAGTTTTAAAAGATGGATGGCTTGCGACAGGTGATATCGGTTTGATGAACCCAGATGGTTTCGTAAAAATCGTCGATCGTAAAAAAGATATGATTTTAGTCTCTGGCTTTAATGTTTATCCGAATGAAGTTGAAGATGTCATTTCTAAGCACCCAAAAGTTTTAGAAGTAGCGGCGATCGGCTACCCAGATGAACATTCAGGTGAAGTCGTTAAAGTTGTCATCGTGAAAAAAGATGATTCATTAACCGATAAAGAAGTCATCGCTTTCGCTAAAGAATCTTTAACAAACTACAAAGTTCCTAAACATGTCGAGTTCAGAACAGAATTGCCGAAAACAAACGTCGGTAAAATTTTACGACGTGCTTTACGTGAACCTGTCGCGCCTGCGGCGTCTTAATTAAAAAACTTATTATTGGCGGTGAATTTATTTACCGCCAAAAAATCCTTTGATTGTATCAGATACACTTTTCGCAAATGGGTTCGCTAAAATATTTTCGGTCAATGATTCTTTAGACTGATCCTTTTTAACTAAAGCCTGCGCTCCGTAGGCATCCACCAAATTCGGTCTAAGAACTGGGGCTTTCATTGGCTCAACTTTAGGCTGTAGAACAAACTGCTGCGGATTGCCCTTCAGATAACTGACAATTTGATCTAACGTTTGAAATAAAAATGTTTTCTTCAAGTAACCTGCAATCCCATTACTTGGCGCAAATTCAATTCCATTTTTTTGTTTTCGAATCAAACCGCTGATCACGCATTTATCCTCGCGCACTTCGATATAAACACCCGCTCCTACCTTCGCGTCTTTCAGGGGCCGCATCGATTCAAACATATTTTGCCGAACTTGGGCGACGGTGCAATTCGAATACTCTCTGGTGAGCGCTTGCGAAGCTAAGCCCGCTTGGCGACTTTGTTGGTACAGCTGAGTGTAAAGATCCGGGGAAACGGTCGAAATTAATTGCGCAATCGAAACTTGGCTGATTTGTCCGTTCCGGTTAATTTCGCAGGCTTGATTAGCAAGACCCGGCGTTTTTGCAATCAACGGAACAATAGACCCCATCTGAATAAGACCTGTCGCGTACTTCTTGTCATTAAAACCGTACCCTTTTTCTTCACCACTGGTTGTGATCGCATTACAAATATATTTATAAGCCAGTTTTGGATCAGTTCCCGCACCTTGGTCAAAAAATTCGGCCGCTAATTTTGGATCACGATTTTCAACCGCTAAACCGAAAGCGTACAAATAGACCTGTTCTTTCTGTTCCCGAGAAGCCGCATCGTAATATTTTCTAAATATTTCTTTTCGGTCGTAAATCTGAAAACTTTCACGTTTACCTTCATCGCTATCGCCATGGTTCATCAGGTCAGCTAAAGCCATCGTCCGCAAAGCGCCCGGAATTCGTTCGAAGTAATCCATTGTTCCTTGTTCCATAAATTCTTGAACTTGTTGGTTATCGTAATACTCTTCATAAAAGACATCCGCTTTGGCGGTTGAAAGCGTAAGAAGGCTTACGCTACCTAAATAACAAATTAATGGAAGTATTTGATAAGCTTTCATGAATAACCTCGGGTGTAAAACCCAGTTCATTTAATAGTCTATATTTAAGGATGCCAAACAAAGGCCAACTTCGCTCGAACGATTTTAATGGGTTCTAAGTTAGATTTTTATTTTTATTTCGTGATGTTCTTGTTAACTCAAGGTTAGAAACAATTGAACTGCAGAAGACGTGAGTCTCATTCTGAGACTCGCTGAAACCTCCGTGTAAAATCACAACACAGCGATGACAATTCTAAGCTAGCGACTCGGCATTCTCAGAACGAAACGCCCATTAAATCATTAAGGCGTTTTAACCGGATTTGGATTTGCAATGTTAGTTCAGTATGAAAAACAAAACGTTTCTAAAAGCATTTGTTTGCTCCATTTTATTATCTTCATTTTTAGCGGCGGCGGCAAAAGCCCAAGTCTGCCAAAAGACTCAGTCTAAAGCGGACGCTAAATTCAGAAATGCAACATGCTTGTAATTCGCTTTTAAATTTAACTTTTATTTTTAACTTAAAAAAGGGTTTCACATGAAGAAAAATTACGTCGGTTTAGGATTAGCATTTACGATCGCTTTATCAACGATCGCCGCGCGCGCTCAACAAATCATTAGTGTTGAAGAGTATAATAAAACGCTGATTAAAAATGGTGTCGCTTGGAGCGCTTCGCAAGGTACTTATTTACCCAGCTTCTACACGGGCTTTGCTCCACGCATTGAAGATCCTAATCGCATTCATTATCATCTAGCACGCGGAAATCAAATTCGCGTTACGACTCAGTTAGACGAGTACGCTATTTTTACGTATATGTATGGGTTAACAAAGCGTGAATCTTTATTTGATAAAGCCGTATCAGAAAACTTAATTCGTATTCAACAGCAAAATCAATTGGGGTCTTTCAAGGCCATCATGAATTCGCCTAAATATAATATTAAAGGCCTTATTCAAGGTTTAGAAGCCGGAACGATTTCACGTGAACAGTTTTACCAAAAAAGTTTACAAGTTTTAGAGCAATTGAATCAAGACCGCGTATTTCATATTAAACTGAATTTATCAGGTTACGTTTCAAACTGGAAACGCACGGTCGATAGCTTTATGATCGCAAACGGCGCCACGGCGGAACTAGCGATTTCTAAAAACGCGCAAAAAACAATTGTTTTGGTGAACGACCTTCTTCCGGGACGCATCAATATTTCTTTTGTGACTCCAGAAATCAAAGCGAAATTAGCAGAGGCCATGAATAATCGTAATGATGCGACGGCATTTGAAAAAAGCTCGTTAGAGCTATTAAAAATCGCTACAAAAGGTCGCTATGAATTCAAAACTTTACGTGATGGAAAATTACAATCAGCGATCTACCAATCGGGCCCTCAAACATTCCTTGAATACCCTGAATTCACGGCTATTTATCCCAATGGTTCAGTGCGCACTTACACGACTGACCGCGATGGCAACAAGATCCCCGTCATTCGCGAAATTGGCGCCTTAAACTTTACAACAAGTGCTGGCAACAGTGACGTAGATCATATTCGCGGTGAAGGCTACTACGGTTATATCCCTAAGATGGACTACACCACGACGGGTAACGGAATGCATAACCCAGCCGTTCGTACCTCGTTAAAAAAATCGATTTATAAAAACCTATACGCTGATCTTGCAATTCCAGCCGCTAACGATACCCTTTGGATCGTCGCGCGTGGTGGCGTTTCGCACGGTTGCACACGGATGGCCGCAGGTCACGTATTAGAAGTGCGCGAGATCTTTCCGTCTGACGCAAAACGCATGCGCCAAGTGAATTACTTCGCCAACCAATCGACAGATTACGATCTATTTGACATCAATGGAGACGGCCAATTGAAAGTAATGGGCGTTCAGTATTACTTGGCTTACGCCATTGGTGGTGATGAAGGTGAAGCTTACCGCGAAGGCGCCGGATTAATTCCTGAGTCATTAAATCGCGATGCGTTTTTAAATAACCTTTACGGAAAAAATCAATTCCGTACTGAAGGTGAAACCTATAAATTTATTAACCCGTACATGTCACAATTTGCATACGACAAATCAGCCGACAGTCGCGGTAAAGCTTTTAGTATCAAATTAAATGGTGAATTTAATTTGTACGAACAAAAATACGAACAAGACAAAATGCAGTTCTATAAATTGTCTTCAACTGAAATGGGAACGCTGCAATCCAACGGTGGCGACAACGGCAATACCGGTAAAATGACGGTTCGCTTATTCGGCCGAGCCGCCGGCTGCGGAATTTTTAAAACCGAGTACCCGCTTTGTAACGAAGATAATTTCGATAAAGAATTAAACGCTTTAACATCAAAAATCACGAAGGTGAAATAATATGAAGATCATGACATTTACACAATTTGTGGTGGCGTCTTTAGTTAGCATGCAAGCCTTTGCCGGTTTAACGGGGGCTGAACGTGAAGCTAAAATCAAATCGATCTTTAATGATGTTAAAAAAATGTCTAAGGGTGCACTTGACCAAAATGCTTATCAGACCGCTTTAGGACGATCGTTCGTGATGCAAAACGGGGCGATCATGTCGCCACCGGCAGGCACGATGATGACCGTAGCTTTTAGAAATGCGAAGGCGAATGAACTAGCTGATTTAGATTTCTTTGTCGGAAATCGCTACGCTTCAAATTATTGGGAATTAACCAATAAGGCCATCGGCACCCCTGCCGAACAAGCGGCCAAGGCATTTCGATTCAATCAAGCCGAATTAAAAGTTAAATCAGAGGCTTTACCACTAGCAATTTCAATGGCTAAACACCAAATGTTAGAATTGTACTACATGAGTAAAAGCCCCACGTCGACTTTAACAAAAAGTTACTTACAGCGTGGCGTTTCAGATGCCAACGATGAGTTAAAATATTACCGTTTATACGCAGAATACCTAGCGGCTAATATCAAATACGAAAATGACTACTTAGTCTTTGTTGAATTCCAAAAAACCTCGAGCTTACTTCCGGGTAAAAAATCAATTTCATTGGCTGGAATCCGTCAACTTGTGGCGAACATCAGTACAAAATTTGATACCTACATGACTCCAGAAAAAGCATCGACGTTCCGTGCGTTAAGAAATTCAATTCATAATGGAATGAATAAATCAGTTTTAATTTCACTAGGAAATTTCCAACAAGATAATAAGTCGGTCATTACGGCCGAAGACTTAGTATCCTACGAATCATTAAAATCGCAAATTAGCGCCTTCTATAAAATTGATAAAGACGTTTTAACGGTCTTATTGCCATCGATTAAAAATGATTTACCTGACGCCAGAGCCCTAGTTACACGTCTTAACCAAAGCGGAAATAGCTTAAATTCTCTTTTAGAATTATCAAATATGGCAATGACCGCTCGTCAAAAATTTTATGTTACAAAGAATATCGACTTAACTCATTTCGTGATTCGATCTCAAGAATTGATTGATGCTGAAATGGGTAATTTGACTTTAACTTCAAAAAGCGATTTGGCGATGAAAGCTAAAACTTTAGTGAATATGAGTTACGCAACGGGTTTGATGTCACAAGCTCGTCGCGGTGAAATCGTAGCGCAGTTGGATCAAAATCCAGATGCAGCGACAAAATTATTGGCTAGCGCCTTAGGTGAAGGTATCACAACGTACGAAGCGGCTTTTCAACCGGCTTTAAATGACTGGAAATTAGTTTCAACGTCAGCCTCACAATTTGTTGAAGACGGTATTCGCTCATCAACTTTAATCGGGCTTGATTCAACGTTAACGCAATTAAAAAAATTAGCAGTACCTACTCCGGCTACGCCGACTGTTAATCCTACGTCCCCCGTGACTGTTGATGCAAAACCAACTTCTTCGACTGCTATTACTCCTGCGTCACCAGTGACACCGGTTGTGACTGTTCAACCGTCTTCGAATTCAAGCTCAGTAGCGGGACAAATCACCATCACGGCGCCAGCTAGTAACGAAACGATGTCGATTGAAACGCAAGGATTAAACTTCGGCTATTTAATTTTTGTTCCAAAATTAGAAACTGAAAAAATTGTTCCAACCTTAAATGCGCACATGATTCCTGTTTTCGAATCACTCCCTCTTGATTTAGGTACGATTGCCGGAACGATCACCGAAGAAGCGCAAACACCGCTTTCGCATGTGAACATGAAAAGTAAAACGCGCGTCGGCCGGTCACCAAACTTATTTATGGCCAACGCTTCGAAAGATTCTAGACTAGCTTCGCTAATTGCAAAAAAAGCGTTAGTGCGTTTTGAATTAAAAGATGGCGTCATTTCAATCCGTGAAGCTTCTTTAACAGAAGCGCAAGCGTATTGGAATGCGATCAGTGACAAACAAGTTGTCATCAAATTACGCGCTGATCTGACCGAGCGCCGCATTCGCGCGACAAAAAACTTAGGCTTTAATGATGTGATCAGTATCGGTGCGAAAGCCGCCAACTATTCAGAAGGCACGCACATATTACCAGAAGCTTTCCGTCCAGGCTTTGCGATTCCATTCTATTACTACCGTGAATTCATCCGCACAAACACGATGGAAGGTAAAACGATCGAGCAGTACATCATTGATCTAGTGAATAACCCACGTGTCAAAACGGATAAAGCCTTCTTGGTTGAGTCATTAGCTAAGGTTCAGGTTCGTATGACAGATCCAACATTAACGGTGAATAAAGAATTAGTCGCAAATTTAAAAGCCTTAGTGACGGCTCAGTACCCAGAACAAAAAATGAGATTCCGAAGCTCAACGAATTCTGAAGATATGCCACAATTCACGGGTGCGGGACTTTATGATTCAGGTGCATATGATCCAAAAAAACCAAAGAAGACGATCGAAAAGGCGCTTCAGTACGTTTGGGCGTCAGTTTGGAACTTACGCGCTTTTGAAGAGCGTGAAGCATTTAAGATCAATCACTTAGATGTTTCGATGGCGATGTTAATTAGCCCCGCGTACCAAGATGAATTAGCGAACGGCGTGGGTGTTAGTCGTAACATTATTGATCCTAAGTTAGGACCTGGGTTCTATTTAAATATTCAAGGTGGATCTGATGCGGTCACAAACCCTGACGCAACGATCACTCCGGATCAGGTTTTAATATTGAAAAAACCAGATCTTAAAGCTGGAACGAAGTACACTTTAATTTACAAAAAGTATTCAAGCAAAACGAAAACGGAGCCGATTTTACCGTACGCAGAAGTCGAAAAAATTGCAGACTACTTACAAGTCTTACAAGATCACTTCTACACGATTTATCATCCTAAAAAAGATAACCCGAACTTTGCTTTAGACGTTGAATTTAAAGTTGACGTTTCAGAAGGAACAAGAAAAGTTCACTACAAGCAAGCCCGCCCGTTCGTCGGACAATAAGAGCTTCATAATTATTAAAAAAAAAGCTTCGGTATTAAAACCGAAGCTTTTTTTATTTCGAAAACAGATTTAAAAAAATTAGGCTTTCTTAGCCCAAGTTGTACACCAGCCTTCAGCTGCAACTAACTTTCCAGCTGCGAAAGGCATTTGACATCCACCCGCTTTTTTACCAGCAACAGTCGTTTCTTTTGAAGCATCATAGAAAGCACACGATTTACAGTGCTGGGCTTCGAACTTAACGCCATTACGGTCAGTACGTAATGCTTTGTCTTTGATTTCAGTGTTTAAGTGAACATAGTTCACAGCTTTTGCAGCGGCATCTTTAGGGTCAACCAATGTTGCGGCCGCACCAGCAGCTGAACCACCACGACGGCGCTCTTCGGCTTGAAGGATTGACGGCAATACAGTTGCGGCACCGATAGCAAATAACGAAGCTTGAAAGAACGAACGACGATTCATAAAAATCTCCTTGATTTGGATTTTAAGTGTTTGCTTTATTGAATTGATCATTAGCTATTTTCATTTAGTTTTCAATACCAAGATGACCATTTGCATTACGTTTTAGTTATTTCTAAATGCCTAAAAGATAAAATAAACCACATACTAAAGTCCTTATGAAATACGACTGGAACTTAAATTCAATTCCCATTTTACAGCTTGGTTCGGCGTTTTATGACGAAGCAAAACCTGCATATTTTCCTTTAGCTAAATTAAGATATTGGAATGAAAACGTACCCTTACAGGTCGACAGAAAAAGACTGTGGGATTTTAACCCGTTAGAAAACAACTTAGAAAAACCCTTAGCCCTTCGTTATCATGGGCATCAATTTCAACACTACAATCCGGACCTGGGCGACGGGCGTGGCTTTTTGTACGCGCAACTTTTAGTTGCAGATGTTAAAAATCAACAATGGTACGATCTTGGGACAAAAGGTAGCGGTCAAACATTGTACTCGCGCCGAGGCGACGGACGACTGACTTTAAAAGGCGCCGTTCGCGAAGCGTTGGCCACCGAACTTTTAGAATCCTTAGGAGTAAATACATCTAAAACTTTATGCTTTTACGAGACGGGAGAAAATTTAGAACGCGGAGACGAACCCAGCCCCACCCGTTCGGCCGTATTGACCCGTTTTAGTCTAGGTCATATTCGAATCGGTACTTTTCAGCGCTTAGCTTTTTTGAACGAAACCGAAAATATAAAAAAACTAACCAGTTACTGTTTAAATTTTTACTATCAAGATTCCATCAAAGATTTAGATTGGAATGATGACCTATTAGTTGCTTCTACTTTTTTACGATTAGTCTGCGAACGAAATACAAAACTTGTTGCCGAAGTCATGATGGCGGGCTTTGTTCACGGCGTTTTAAATACCGACAACATTAATATTTCAGGCGAATTATTTGATTACGGTCCTTATCGTTTCTTACCACAGTACGACCCGCTTTTCACGGCGGCTTATTTTGATCACAATGGTCTTTATGCTTTTGGGCGCCAACCACACACTTTCTTATGGAATTTGCACCAGTTGGGCGGATGTCTAGAACGCGCCTTTCCGGGACTTCCGTTTGATAGCATCTTAGAGGATTTTAGTGACCAGTTTAATCTGAATTTACAAAAGCGGTTTTTAGAAAGACTTCGCTTAACCTGTTCTGACCCTACCTTGGTTGGCGAAACGATTTCATTATTTTTTCAGATGATGGACAAAAATAAATTGCATTTCGAACAAACGTTTTTTGATTTTTATGGTTTTGATAAAGTGCGAATTCAAAATTCGCTACAGAATAAAGGCTATCAAGGCGATATCTACAATAAGCTGATCGATAATTTAGAAAAAATGAAAATCAACGAAGTCGATCATCAAACGAATCCAGACTATTTCAAAAATGATAAGCCTTGCACACTGCTGATTGAAGAAATTGAATCCATCTGGTCGTTGATTGCCGAAAAAGATGATTGGTCGGCCTTTGAAAATAAAATTAAAGCGATTCGAAAAATTCGCCCCTTTTAAAAAAGGGCGAATTTAGTTTTTGATTTTTTTATTAAGCTTCGTGCGTAACTTCTAAAGCATCATCACCGCGAGCGGCTTTGATTTTTTGACCAGACCAAATACGGAATCGCTCAATGTAACCGTAAGCGGCCGGAACAACTAATAACGTTAATAAGGTCGAGCTAATAACACCACTGATAATCGCGACACCCATTGATTGACGTTGTGAACCCAGTTCAGTCAAACCCACCGCGATCGGTAAAATACCCGCGATCAAAGCTAAGGATGTCATTAAGATCGGACGAAGACGCGTACGACACGCGCGAACTAGGGCCGTATTCATGTCTAAACCTTCTTTTAATAGATGGTTTGTATAATCCACCAATAAGATCGAATTCTTGGCCACAACACCCATCAGTAGAATGAAACCAATGATCGAGAAAATATCGATCGTTTTATTAAATACAAATAAACCAATAAACGCTCCTGAAATCGCCAGTGGCAACGCCAGTAAAATCGCAAACGGAGTGATGAAACTTTCGTATAACGACGCTAAAACTAGGTAGATGAATAAAATACCTAAACCTAAAGCCACTGACATATTCGTCATTAAATCCGCAAAATCTTTCGCCTGACCTTCAAAGCTGTACGTCACACCCACCGGTGGCTGAAGTTCAGTTTTGATAATGCGTTCGATTTCGGCCGAAGCATTTCCTAACTGACCATTCTTACCTAAGTTGGCCGTGATCGCGATGAATCGACCTTTATTTTGACGATTGATTTGCGAAAATCCTTTTGCATCTTCACCGGTCGCCACGCGCGAAAGCGGAATCATGTTGTTATTTGAATTCGGAACCGATGTCGTTTTAAATTCTTTTCTTAAATCTTTCAATTCATCCGGAAACTTAACGCGAATATCGTATTCGATTCCGTTTTCACGGAAGATCGCAGGAGTCGCGCCTTCGGTTCGGTAACGAAGTTCTAATCCCGCATTGGTCGTTGAAATTCCCAATGCCTCAGAGCGAGCACGGTCAAAGATCACACGGTACTCAGGTTTTCCGGCACGGAAATTTGTATCCACGTCGACCAAGCCCGGAATTTGTTGAATGCGTTTTTGTAGTTTTAAAACGTATTCCGCTAATGTATCTAAATTATCACCGACTAAATAAAGATTTAACGGTTTTTGCCCGCTGCCCGAAATATCGATATCACTCACCGCGATAATCGCGCGATCTTGAAACGATTTTAAAGCCTCGCGCACATCTTCTTTATACTGCATCGTTGTTTTACTACGCTCTTTACCCGGAGCCAGTTTTACGTAGAATGATGACTTGTTAGATTCAAAGTTATTCGAACCCACCGTTAAAGAAATTAACAAAACACCTTTGGTGTCTTTTAAAATCTTTTCAATTTCTTTTGAAAACGCAAAAGTTCCCTCTAATGAAGCGCCCGTCGGAAGTTCGACACTGACTTGGAATTCTCCGATATCACTTGGTGGTAAGAATGTTTTAGAAATGTATTTTCCTAAAAACATGGTCGAAAAGAAGAAAACTAAAGCGGCAGCCAATACTGTTTTACGGTGATTGATCGTCCACTTTAAAGCGGTTTCGTAAACGTCTTCTAACTTCGTCTGGAAACGATCAAACGCTTCTAACGTACGACCGACTATGCCTTTACCTTTGACGTGTTCGTGCTTCGTCGCTAAGTACGCCGATAACATCGGAGCCATCGTAAACGCATCAAACAACGAGATAATCATCGTAAAGACGACGGTCAGACCGAACTGCTTGAAGAACTGCCCCACAATCCCCGGAACGAAAGCGATGGGACCGAATACGGCGATAACCACAAGAGTCGTTGCGACAACTGCTAACGCCACTTCAGACGTTCCTTCTAAGGCGGCCGTGCGCGGATCTTTACCCATTTCTAGATGTCTAAAAATATTTTCTCGGACAACGATGGCATCATCGATCAAAAGACCAACCGCTAATGACAATGCTAACAGCGTCATAATATTGATCGAAAAACCCATCGCATACATGATCACAAATCCACCCAACAGTGAATTCGGTAACGCAAACCCAGTAATTAACGTTGAACGTAAAGATCCTAAGAAGAAGAAAACAACCACGATACAAAGTAAAATACCGATAACGATACTTTCTTTAACGTCGGTCACATTCATACGAATCGGAATCGACGAGTCACGCACCATGAAAACGCTAGCTTCAATTTTTTTCGCTTTTAAAATTTCATTCACCGTGGCCACTTGGGCTTTAACTCGGTCCGCAACCTTAACGGTATTAGCACCCGATTGCTTGTACACATCTAAGAATAATGCATTTTTACCATTGATCGATGAAAAACGCTGAGCGGTAACAAGGCCCCTTTCAATCGTTGCAATCTCTGATAACTTAACCGAACGATCTGAACCTAAAAAATTCACTCCGACATTTTTAAGCTGTTCTAGGCTGGCAAACTCTCCGACGGCGCGAAGTAGCACTTCGTTCTTCGAATTTTCGACTTTACCCATCGGGGTATCTTTCGACGTATCACCGATACTTTTGGCAACCCGAAGCATCGAGATTTCGCGTTCTTGCAATTTATTTTTATCCACAAGCACGTGAATTTCTTTTTTACGACCACCGATGACCTGAACCAAGCCCACATCGGGGATACGTTCAAATAAAGGTTTAATCGTCTCGTCAGCGATATCAAAAAGGTCGCCTTCAGGAATCGATGAATTGATCGCTAAGCTGATAATGGGTTGATCGGCCGGATCGAAGCGACGAATCACAGGCTCTTCAATATCTAAAGGTAATTTATTCCGGACATTTTGAACGCGGTTACGCACCTGCTGTTCGGCATCTTTGATATCGGTTCCTAAACTAAATTTCACGACAATCTGCGCGACCGAGTCGTAGTTATAAGACGATAACTCTTCTAAACCGGGAAGTGACGACACTTGGTCTTCAACAATTTTAGAAACTTGACGTTCGATATCTACCGGAGATGCCCCCGAGTATTTAATCTGAACGAAGACGATCGGAAATGTCACGTCAGGAAACTGATCGACGGCCATTTTGTTCATCGATACCACGCCTAAAACAATCATCAAGGCGACCAAGCAAGTAATAAAAATCGGACGCTTGATGGACAAAGCTGCTAAATTCATAAATGTAAATCTCCTAAAGATTTTTTGCTAAATAATAAATACTTTTAAAGCGCGATGAAAAGAATGCTAGACGCTTCTAGTTTTCTTAAACCTGATTTAGCACGTAGTAAATTAACTTCGGCCTCGGCCGCATCTGTTTCGGCTAACACGACGTTCGAAGTAATCGTACGGCCTTTACCAAATTTGTCTTGTTCGGCTTTGGCACGTTCACGTTGAAACTTAGCTACTTTTTCTAAAGTTAAAACGTTTTTTGATGTCGTTTCATACTTACGTTGCAGATCAGACCACGCAATTTTTCCTAACGTGATCGCGCGTTCGGCCGCGTATTTCGAAGCCAAAGCATCCTTCTGCGCCGAATTGATCGTCGCTAATTTTGCATCCGTATCAAACATCCACGTGAAGTTCACGCCGATGAAAGTGCGTGGGCGATCAGTTTTAGCGATATTTTTTGTCATCTCAGAGTACTCGCGGTCGTACGAACTTGTATTGTACGAAGCGAGTAAGGCCAAATCAGGTTTATACAAGTCGCCGATTTGATCAGCGACAAGTTTTTTAGACTTCGCTTGCAGACTTGAAAGATAAGCATCCATTTTTATGACGTCTTTATTTTTCGATAACTGAGCCATGTAGTTGCGAGCTTGCATAATATCGCCCGTTGCAACCGGTGTGGGCTCGCCGTCAGCCAGCTCTAGATACTCACGAAATTTAGCCTCTTGCATTTTAATTTCGTCTTGCGCTGTCGACAACTGCACTTCACGTAAGGCCGCTAGCGCGCGCACGTTCATTAAATCGGCGCGATCGCTAATTCCATTCGTGACACGGTTTGAAGTCCATTGTTCCATTTTTTTAGCTCTGTCAAAATTGGCTTGCTGAAGTTTCAAATCCTCATCGGCCACCGTGTAATCCCAAAATGTCGATTCTGCGTCGAATAAGGCCGCACGCATTTGTAAATCAAGATTCACAGTTTCAATTTGATTGATCGTGCGATCTAAATCTTGGCGAATGCGAGTTCCCGCTCCGAAAAAATCTTTCCATAACGACTGTTGCAGC
Organism: Bdellovibrio sp.; assembly: GCA_014376935.1. GTDB lineage: Bacteria > Bdellovibrionota > Bdellovibrionia > Bdellovibrionales > Bdellovibrionaceae > Pseudobdellovibrio. Next base: position 5,258 of record JACMQO010000066.1, on the reverse strand, counting down.
GTAACGCCCAGGCCACCCGTCGAATATTTATCTAATCCTGGGGTTGTCGTAAAGTTTGTGTCGTTACGAAACTCGTCGGTCTTTCCAGAAACCCCGATGGTTGTTCCGGTGATGAATTTCTTTGAAACACCAAGGTTATATTCGCTGACTTCACGCTTATCACCAATTGAGCTTGGTAACGACTTATCCGTCGACAAAGAATATCCCGCGGTCAATACCGGAGCTAATACAACGTCGCCTGCTACGGCCTTACTATTTGAAGCCTCGACCGAAGCCGCTAAAGAAGAAAAAACTTTATTCTTCTTTTTGACTATTTGAAGGTACTCTTCCAACGTCATCGCAAATGATGATGTTGCAAAAACTGTTGTCAGCACCGCTGTGCAAACTAACTTTAGATTCATAACAGGACTCCTTGAGTATAGATCTCGGTAATTTGTTTTTTTAATTCATCTGATTTGCCCGTGATACTGACACATTCTTTCGAAAGTGACGTTGGACATTCTTTCATTGCAAAAAAGCCCGCGACCCCTTCAGTCAATACCGTAAAATACAAAGCCGGATTAATATGAGGACTGACAACCTTAGCTTTTTGTGCCGATTCAAACAAACGAATAAATTCTTTCACCAGAGGATAAAACACTTCTTCGTGAATTTCTTTTGAGTGCTGTAACCCCATTAATTTTTCGCGCGCAAAAATTTGCAACACTTCAGGGTATTTCATGCGAAAGAAAATAAGCATTTCAACGATCGATTCGATCTCGGCGCGAAATAATTCAGTGGTCATTGTTTTTTTTGAGGATGCGGCAATACGTTCACTGACACTGGCGCGCATCTCTTCGGCAAAATTTCGCATCACTTCTTTGTAAAGCCCTTCTTTGCCGCCAAAGTAATATGAAATTAAACTAATGTTTGCGTTTGATTCTTTCGCAATTTCTCGCGTGCTGGTTTTATCTAAACCAAATTTCGCAAATAGCTTGGCAGCTACCGCTAAAATACATTTTTTTGAATCACCTGTCTCGGACATGGGCCTACTTCGTTAGAAAATTAATTTAAACTTAACGAAGTAAGGATGTCACTTGCTTTTTCAATCAATCGTTTGATTAAGTGCTATATGCTTGAAATGGTTAGCAATTCTTGTTTAAAAACAGATTACACATGACGACATAGATAGCTTAAACTCGGGCCCGACAGAGCTACTTTGCTTCTGTTTCGCCGCAGTCTTTACAACCGCCTGGTTTCATTTTTTTATCAGTGTTTGCACAGTCAGCGCAAGCGGCTTTTTTGTCATGACTTCCACCCTCGGTCGTTTTGTGATTGTGCCCACAAGAAACAAAAAGGGTTAATGAGGCGATCGCGATGATTAATAATTTCATAAGGGGCTCCTTGCCGGGTTCTGCAAATTAAAAGTTACTTTAAATGTTTTTTGAAAAATTCAAGCGTGTTACCGATTTCTAATATTTGATTCTCTTTTTTAGCCGACCCGTGTCCTTCATCGGCGAATACGATTAACTGACTTGGAATTTTCTTTTTATCTAAGGCCTCTTTAATTTGTAAAGCCTCTCCGACCGGAACGCGTGGATCATTCGCACCCTGCACGATCATCAATGGCGATTTAACACGGTCTAAATAAGTCACCGCCGATAGCTTCATCAAAGCGTCTTTATCTTTCACAGGATCACCGTATTCAGAAATCCTTAAAATACGACGGTACGGAGCCGTGTTATTTAAAAATGAAACCAAGTTACTCATCCCCACCAAAGCCACACCCGCTTCATAAGCCCCAGCAAAACGGGTCATCGCCATCAAAGTTGAATAGCCACCGTAGCTCCAGCCCATGACGCCGACTTGCAGTTTATCTCCGTTTGTTTTTGTCCAATTATTTTTAATCCAGATCGAAGCATCTTCGATATCACCGATCACATTTTCCCGTAATGGGCCATTATCCATAGCGATCCAGGCTTTTCCGTACCCGTCACTGCCGCGCACGTTCGGTTCGGCGAAAATAAAACCTTCATTCACGAAAGCTTGCGCCATGGTACTAAATCCGGGTTCACTTTGACCTTCGGGCCCACCATGAAAATGAACAACCACCGGACAGTCCGTTTTTAAATTGATCGTTAACTTACATTTCTCAGGAAAGCGCACGAACATCGGAATTTTAATGCCGTCGCGTGTTTGATAGCTCATCAGTTCAGAGACTGAAAATTTTGAAAGATCTACTTCGGGTGCAGAAGGAACCACCCACTGAGTTAATTTTTTTGACGCCCAATCGTACGAATAACCCATGCGCGGTGCTTTCGACGTCACAATCCCTAACATCGTCATTTGACCATCGCGCGTGGTTTTACCCGCAAACACGTGATCCGCACCTGGAAATTTTGGAATCTGAATCGGCTTAAAGTTTTTCGCGCTCATCGCTTGCAGTTCGGTGTAACCGTCGCGGTTAATATTGTAAACAATGCGTGTGCGCTTATGGTCGATTGAAAAACCTGAAACGTCGAAATTTAAATCTTTCGTGATCGATTCTAATTCAGGCTTTGCCGCTTTCGGGTTGTACTTATAAAGTTTTTTAAAATTACCTAGTTTATTTGTCAGAACTAAAAATTCGTTCGGATTGGCAGAATAGCTAATATCGTACTCTTCTTTTTCATTCTGACCTAAAATGGGCGTTAATTTTTTTGTTTTCGCATCAAACTCGTAAAATTCATTTTGTTTTGAACCGAGGTACTTATACAACAACAACGACGCGCCATTGTTTTTTTCATCAGATATCCCCCAAACACCGTCACCATCGTAAACCGTCTCGACCGATTTATCAGCTAACTTCATTTTATAAATCGAGTACGACTCTGGTTTTTTATTGTTTGCGGTATAGTAAATGTATTCAGAGTCGTCCGTGATGAAACTTAAACCGACTTGAACTTTTTTCTGGCGATACAGTTCTTCGATCAGCCCTGTTTTTAAATCTAACTTAAATAAACCGGGATTTTCTTCACCGTTCACATCTTTTGATAAAATTAAAAATTTACCGTTTGGCGCCACTTCGCTGATGGTGACGGCATCTAAACCACTTGTTAATTGCACCGGAAAGCTTTTGGGTCCGTCGATCTTCCAAACGTGCGATTGACCCGTAACTCTCCAAGTAAAATAAAGAGTTTTTTTATCCGGAGACAACATCCCCATTCCTGGCGATGAAATATCAAACATTTTTTTTAATTTATTAGCCATCTCGGCCGGCAATGCTGGAGGCGCATATTTTTTCAAAGTTTCTGGCGAAACCGATTCAGCACCAAGACCAGAATACTGGGCGTGCGCGGTCACGGCAACTGTTGCTATTAGAAGCGATGCAACAATTTTTCTAGAAGGAAGGTATGAAAGAAAAGAACGACTCATCGTGAAACCTCTTTTGGTAATTTTTTATCGAACATCTATTGTTCTGTTTTTTAAATCCGTTGCCAAGCTGCCAAAGGGCCAAAGAATTTTTTAAATGATTTTAAGTGGTCTAGAAAAAATAGTTTACGGTTTTAAAAATTAATTTAACCCGTTTCAACCCTTCCTATGTCCAGGCTTACGGAGGGATCAATATGAAAAGGATTTCATTACTCGGTATCTTAAGGTCAATCACCCTATTAACTTTGGTGGCATCGTGTGCACCAGAACCCAATCAAACAGAATTTTCTTCGGGCGATTCAAAAGTCACAGCAAACGTCATTTATGGAACCGACGGCCGCCTTGATGTGTACCAAGTCACCGATGACCGCTTAAAAACTTTAGCCGATTCAACCGTCGCTTTATTAAAAAATTCAGATATCAGTTTATCCGGAGCAACCGCTACGTTACGTGGCACGAATTACGGAAACGAAATGGGCCTGTGTTCGACCGAAAAATTTCGCGAACAAGACACGGCGGCTTTTTGCTCGGGCACGCTAGTTGGGCCCGATACCGTCTTAACCGCAGGTCATTGCATCACCAATGTCAGTGATTGCCAAAGCACGTCTTTTGTTTTTGGATTCGCCGTGAAGTTTGTGGGAATTTTGCCGAAAACCGTGGCTTCCAGCGAAGTTTATCGTTGCAATCAAATTATCAAACAAGTTCTAACAAGTAATGGGGCTGATTTCGCGGTGATTAAGTTAGACCGCGCGGTGGTGGGTCATGCGCCGCTATCGGTGCGGGCATCGGGCGAAGCTTCACCCTCAGACAGCTTAGTCGTTATCGGTCACCCGGTTGGACTACCTACGAAAATTACGACCGGCGGAACCGTTCGCTCGGTAACGCCCGAGGGGTTTTTCAGTGCGAACTTAGACACGTACGGCGGAAATTCAGGATCGGCCGTTATCAATGCGTCAACTGGCTTGATCGAAGGCGTACTTGTTCGCGGTGAACAAGATTTCGTACAAAATGGAAACTGCGTCGTTTCGAAAGTTTGCGCCGAAGGTTCATGTCGCGGCGAAGACGTGACGAAAATTTCTTCGGTAAGACCTTACTTGCCGGTGGTGACTCCTCCGCCAGTAACGGTGCCGCCTGTTGATCATCCTGTTGTGAATCCTTCGACTCCTCCTGTGACGCCTCCTCCTGTTACGCCGACTCCGGTTTTGGCAGACGATTTTTTTGGATCCAGCCCCAATCTTATTATTCCCGACAACAACCAGATTGGAATCACAAGTTCGGTGCAGGCCACGTCGGCTCCGCAAGGACGTAAAGTGATTGTCGCAGTGAACGTTAAGCACAGTTATATCGGAGACCTTGTGATCAAAGTGATCGCGCCAGATGGAAAAACCGCGGTGCTTCAACAACGCGCCGGCGGCAGCACGCAGAACTTAGTTAAAAGTTATGAAGTCACCAGCTCGCTTGGATCAGTCGCGGTGGCCGGAGCATACAAAATTACGGTGCAAGATTTAGCGGTCCACGATGTTGGTACGTTAATAAGTTGGAGCGTTCAATTTAAGAAATAGTTCTATTTGAAAACGGTGTTTATACATTTAGTAATAATCAAAGGCGTATCGTGGTGGTCACCTAGATTAAGCTGTAGATGCCGTTTTCTTTTTTTTCAAAAAGTTACTGCCAGACGGTAGTAACTTTTAACTTTTAACTTTTAACTTTTAACTTTTAACTTTTAACTTTTAACTTTTAAAAAAATTCATTTTTTTTAATTTACGCGTCAATATCTTTTTTTCTTGACCTAGTTTGTATACTTCGAGAACCACCAATAAGGCTATTAAATAGCTGCGAACAATCCCCGACTCATAGGAATTAATCCG
>JACMQO010000065.1 GCA_014376935.1 Bdellovibrio sp. | reverse complement strand
GTTTTTGGACAATATATGATTCTATCTGTGGTGGCCGCTATGTTTGGAGACCTTATTTTTCTTCCAAGTTTTTTACAACAGTTCAAACGTAACTTTACGATCTTAGGGATTGTGAGTCTTTCGTTTCATGTTTCAAAATCTTATGCGGCAACAAACGATGCTGAAGTCTTATTAAAAAAGGCGCAGTCTTTATTGATTTCAAAAGACGATTCAGCGCAGATTTCGATGCAAATTATCGAGGCCAACGGTTCAAAAAAAGAGCGCCAGATCACAATCAAAAGAAAATACTCGAACAAAAAAAATCAAGTTCTAGTTAAAATACAAAAACCATCTGATCAAAAAGGCGCGGGTCTTTTAAGCGTGATCGAAGATGGATCTGAACAGCAGTGGCTTTATTTACCAAGTTCTAAGCAAGTGCGCCGTTTTGTATCTAAAAACAAACAAGAAGGCGTCTTGGGTTCTGAACTTAGCCCGCAAGACTTAGATTTAAATACGGCGAAGTCAGCGCAAGTCACTTTTTTAAAAAACACTAAGGTTGGAAACGTTGACGTGACGATGATCGAGATCAAATCGAACTCGAACGAGACTCAATATTTAAAAGCCGTTGTCTGGATTGATCAAAAGCAAAGCCTTCCGCTACGCATCGAATATTATAGCCCAAAAAACCAGGTTGTTAAGCGCATCGACTTTCAAAATTATAAGTTATTTAGTGGTGTTTTTAGAGCGCAGTCGATCATCATTAAAAATCTTGAAAACAAAAGAGGCACTCTTTTGTCGCTAGCCAAAATCAAAGTAAATTCGGGCCTGTCGGATGACGATTTCACACAACGCGCCCTCTCGAAAGACTAATTTCTTGTTGAACTGATCAGACCCCGTTAAAGTTTATGCTCTACATATTTTAGGAGCATAAATATGCGTACTTATATCAGTGATTTAAAAGACCACGTGGGTCAAACAGTTGAGTTAAAAGGTTGGGCTTACCAAACACGTTCATCAGGCAAAGTGAAGTTCTTAGAACTACGTGACGGAACTGGAATCGTATCTTGCGTTTTCTTTCCGGCCGATTGCGGGCCTGAAGCTTTTACTAATTTCGATCAAATTACTCAAGAGACCTCTTTGCAAATTACGGGCGTCGTTCGTCAACATCCGAAACAGCAAAATGTTTTCGAGCTGGGTGTAAAACATTTTGAAATTATCGGCAAATCAGAAAATTATCCAATTACTCCGAAAGAGCACGGTACAGATTTCTTGATGGAAAATCGCCATCTTTGGATTCGTTCTAAACGTCAACACGCGATCTTAAGCATTCGTCATGAAATTGTAATGGCGATTCGTGATTTCTTTGATGGTCGCGGTTTTACTTTGACCGATGCCCCAATCTTTACTCCATCAGCCAGCGAAGGAACTTCAAATCTATTTGAAACAAAATTCTTCGACGAAAAAATATTCTTATCGCAATCAGGACAACTTTACATGGAAGCGACCGCGCGTGCTTTCGGAAAAGTTTATTGTTTCGGCCCAACCTTTCGTGCCGAAAAATCTAAAACTCGTCGTCACTTACTTGAGTTCTGGATGGTCGAACCTGAAGTTGCTTTCAATGACATGTACGACAATATGGATTTAGCTGAAGCGTTCACTGAATACATCGTTCAACGTGTTTTGAAAAATCGCCCGAATGAGTTGAAAACTTTAGAACGTGATATTTCTAAGCTAGAACCGATCAAGGGTAAATTCCCACGTCTTCATTACCGCGAGGCTGTTGAAATCATTAAAAAAGAAAATCCAGCGTTTGTTGACGGTGATGATTTCGGAGCTCCGGATGAAACAATTGTTTCTTCGCAATTTGATAAACCTGTTTTCGTGCATCACTTTCCGCAAGCGATTAAAGCTTTCTATATGAAAGAGGATCCTAAGGATAAAGGTTTTGCAATGGGTTCAGATATGCTTGCGACCGAGGGCTACGGCGAATTAATCGGTGGCGGTCAGCGTGAAGAAAGCGTTGAAGTTTTAATTCAAAGAATTAAAGAACATGGTTTGGATCAAAAAGATTTTGAATGGTATTTAGATATTCGCCGTTACGGAAGCGTTCCAAGTTCTGGTTTCGGATTAGGTTTAGAGCGCGCGGTGGCGTGGATTTGTGGATTACCGCACATTCGCGAAACGGGTTCGTTCCCACGTCTTTACGGTCGTGCGTACCCATAAGTTTGTTTTTTACAATTTTAAAGGATTGAGGTTCTTGTGACTGAGTTAATGCAGAAAAAAATTGATGAACTTGAAAAACGAAATGAAACGGCCTTAGCTGGTGGCGGCGCAGATAAAATTGCGAAGCACAAAAAAGGTGGCCGTCTTTCGGCGCGTGAGCGCGTTGAAATTTTACTAGATCCGGGTAGCTTCGTTGAGATGGATCGTTTCGTAACGAACCGTTCAACGCCAGAAGCCGCGCGCGTTCCAGGTGATGGTGTGATCACAGGTTACGGTCGCGTGAATGGCAAATTAATTTACGTTTCTTCGCAAGATTTCACCGTTGTTGGCGGTTCGATGTCTAGAACCCAGGCGAATAAAGTTTGTAAGGTGATGGACTTAGCTTTAAAAAATGGAGCCCCGTTTGTTTCGATCAATGATTCGGGTGGCGCGCGGATTCAAGAAGGTATCGAATCACTTGGCGGTTACGCTGATATCTTTTCAAGAAACGTTTTAAGCTCGGGCGTGATTCCACAAATTACGGCTATCATGGGCCCGTGCGCGGGTGGTGCGGTTTACTCTCCATCAATTACTGATTTCGTATTCATGGTTGAAAACACTAGTTACATGTTCGTAACGGGTCCCGACGTTATTAAGGCCGTTACACATGAAGAAGTAACTAAAGAAGATTTAGGTGGAGCTGCTACGCATTCACAAAAATCCGGCGTGGCGCACTTTACCGCGCACGATGATAAACACTGTTTATTATTAATCCGTGAACTACTTAGTTTCTTACCTTCGAATAATTTGGATGATTCTGTCAGTTTGGCGACTAAAGATCGCCCCGACCGTATCGTTGAGTCATTAAATTCATTAATTCCGGATAGCCCTAAAAAGCCTTACGATATGTTGGCATTGATTTCTGAAGTCGTCGATGAAGGTTATTTTTTAGAAATTCATAAAAACTTCGCGGCTAACATTATTGTTGGTTTCGCGCGTTTCAATGGTCGCCCGGTCGGTATCGTTGCCAACCAACCACAAATTTTAGCGGGTTGTTTAAATATTGAAGCCTCTAGAAAAGCGGCGCGCTTTATTCGTTTCTGTGATGCCTTTAATCTGCCGGTTGTTTCGTTCGTTGACGTTCCTGGATTCTTACCGGGTAAAGATCAAGAGTGGAATGGTATCATTACTCATGGTGCGAAATTACTTTATGCCTACGCTGAAGCGACGGTTCCGAAAGTAACGTTGATCACACGTAAAGCTTACGGTGGTGCGTACATCGTGATGGGTTCTAAACTTTTACGTAGTGACGTGAACTTAGCATTCCCTTCGGCCGAAATCGCCGTGATGGGTGCTGAGGGCGCCGTTAATATTATTAAACGTGAAGAGATCTCTAAAGCGAAAGATCCAGCCGCAGAGCGTTCACGTTTAACAGCTGAATACGAAACGCAGTTCAGTAATCCTTACGTATCGGCAGAGCTTGGTTACACAGACGAAGTTATTGAGCCAGCACTAACTCGTAAAAGAATTATTGATTCATTAGAGATGTTGAAAAACAAACGCGACATCATTCCGCCTAAAAAACATGGAAATATACCGTTATGAGTACCCCCCCTCCTTTTAAAAAAATTCTTATCGCCAATCGCGGAGAAATTTCGATTCGTATCACGCGTGCGTGCCGTGAATTAGGAATTCCTTCGGTGGCCGTCTTTAGTGATGCCGATCGCGACAGTCTTCACGTTTTCTTAGCGGACGAAGCCTACCACATTGGCGCAAGCCCCTCGAAAGAAAGTTATTTAAATTATAAAAAAATTATCGAGGTCGCTAAAAAAGCCGGTGCCGACGCGATTCACCCGGGTTACGGATTTTTATCTGAAAACCCAATCTTTGTACGCGCATGTAAAGAGGCGGGAATCACTTTCATCGGCCCCACGCCAGAAAATATGGAAGCCATGGGTGATAAATTATCAGCCAAAGCTTTAATGAAAAAAGCGGGCGTTCCGTTAGTGCCTGGTAGCGACGGCCAAGTTGAATCTGTTGAGGAAGCTTTAGCGATTGTGAAAAAAATCGGTTACCCGATCATCATCAAAGCTACGGCCGGTGGTGGTGGTAAAGGGATGCGCGTCGTGCGCGCCGATGACGAATTAGAAAGTGCGTTCAGAGCCTGTCGTTCTGAAGGACAAAACTATTTCGCAAACCCGACCGTTTATATCGAACGCTTCATTAACGATCCAAAACATATTGAAATTCAAGTTTTCGGTGATACTCACGGAAACGTTGTTCACTTGTTTGAACGCGAATGTTCAGTGCAGCGTCGACATCAAAAAATTATCGAAGAATCACCATCCCCATCTGTTCCAAATGATGTTCGTATTAAAATGGGTGAAGCGTCAGTAAAGGCCGCTAAGTCGATCAACTACATCGGCGCCGGCACGATCGAATTTATTTTTGATAACCAAACGAAAGAATTCTTCTTCATGGAGATGAATACACGTTTGCAAGTTGAACATCCGATCACCGAACTTGTAACGGGATACGATTTAGTCAAAGAACAAATTTTTGTCGCTAAGGGTTTACCTTTAAGCTTTAAGCAATCTGAAATTAAGCAAAAAGGTCACGCGATCGAAGCCCGTATTTGCGCTGAAGATCCGGTCACGTATAAACCAAGCCCCGGTAAAATTCGTGCGTGTCGCCATCCGCAAGGACCATTCTTACGGATCGATTCTTACGCCTACCCTGGTTACGAAGTTCCGATTTACTACGATCCAATGATTGCAAAAGTGATCACATGGGGTGATACGCGCGACGAAGCGATTCACCGCATGGACCGCGCGTTATCTGAATTTGTATTAACCGGAATTAAGACAAATATCGTTCTTCATAAAAGTATTTTAAAAAGTGAAAAGTTTTTAGATGGCAGTTACACGACTCAGTTTATTGAAAAAAACTTTGAAGTGTTAGAGCCAGAGCTTTTCAAAGACATCGAAGACCCTGTCTTTTTGATTAGTGCTGCGATCACCGCCTACCAAGATCGCCAATCAAAAGATATTCGCCGATTAAATGTCGCCTCTACTTGGCGCCGTGTTGGTCGTAAACTGCAACTTAGAACTTAAGGATTAACGAAAATGTATTTTGAAGCCGAATTAAAAGGGAAAAAATATAAGGTCGACGTCACCGAAGGTCGTCACAACTGGAAAGTCTCTTTGCAGTTAGAGGGCACTGACTGGAAGCATTACGATATCTCGAAAAGCGATTTTAAAACCGCTGAAGAGTACATCAGCTTTCTTTTCGAAGGTAAATCGTATTTAATCGACGTTCTAGGACAAGACACAGAATACACGGTCTTCACTAGAAATTCATTTCGTAATATCAAAATTTTCAACGACGAAATGTTACTTCATGAATCATTGAAAAAAGGCGGCGCCGCGGGTGGTGACACGCAATTGAAATCGGGAATGCCTGGTAAAATTATCCAAATTTTCGTCAAGGTCGGCGATGAAGTCAAAGCCGGCAAACCACTTCTAATTATGGAAGCCATGAAAATGGAAAACGAAATGCGCGCAGCCGTTGATGTTAAAATTAAAGAAATCTGCGTGAATCAAGGCGACTCGGTTGAATCGGGTGCGGTGTTGATCAAGTTTGAAAGTGCAAAAAAATAGACGAATTAAATAAGAATTTAGGGGTCGGTCAATGATGAAATATTTTTTACCGCTTCTAAGTTCTTTTTTTATTTTTGGATGCAACAAGATTGAATTCGGTTACAAGCAAGTCGCTCCACGCGTCGTTATTAATCGCCTAGATGACTCTTTTGATTTTAAATCGGATCGTTTTAATCAAATTCGCCTTCAGGTTGATTCAGATTTTAAAAAGAATCAAAAAGATGTCGCGAAAGCTGTTCATAAAAATTTAGATGAACTATTAGTTTTAAGTGAAAGCAAGAACCTTGCTGCGACAGACTTTAATAAAAACTTTGAGTCTCTTCATGCCACCCAAAAATATTTAATCGACTTATTTAAACCAAGCTTTGAGGAAGTACTTAATAGTCTTTCGAAAGAGGAGTTTGACCATTTAAATAATTTTTCTAAAGAAAAGTTCACAGAAGCTGAAAAGCTAATTAGCAATAAAGAAGATTATTTTGAAAAACAAATATCCTCTTTTGAAAACGTAATGGATTTCTTGTTCGACTCGTCGACCGACGAACAGGTTCGTCTTTACAAAAAGTTTTTAGAAGATAACTATTCTTTTTCGGTCTATCAAGTTGATGTACGTAGGCGCTTTATGCAAAACTTTGAAGCGAAGCTACCCACCAAAGATCAATTGATCGATTACACGCTAAAGTATTATTCGGGCGACCCGTCAATTCGCCTTCCCGAACACGAGAAAAAACAACAAGCCTTTTTGAACTTTTTTTTCGAATTAGAATACCAAATATGGAAGTCGACAAACGATAAACAAAAGATTTTCTTTAAGAAAAAAATAGATTCCCTGATTGAAGAATTTTCTAAATTAGAAAAATAAATAAGCCCCTACGCCACCCGTTGACTTCGATAAATTCTTTTTACCAAATGCTGACAGTTCGAAGTCTTTTGCTAAATGATATCTGTACTGAACACTTAAAAGTTCATTTGAACTTCGGGCGTCAGGATAATCTTGTAAATACGTGGCTAATAATGCGTGTTTTGGATGAATATTGTAAAGTAATCCTAATTCATAACCGATTGCTGCGTAAGTAACTGAATGATCTAATTCAGCCCCGTAACGGGCCGATCCACGACCCATCGCCCACGTCACAAACGGCCCCACGTCAGAGGCATAACCCGCTTTAAACGCCGCTCCGGTTGCGGCACAATTCGAGCTATTTGAGCAGTAATCTAAATTCGTCATGCCGATCTCGATACCCCAAGAAAGTTTTTGCGCATAGAAACTAACCGGGTTCATATTCAAAACGCGGAAAAAAATAAAATCATTCATGCGGACATGATCTTTGGTAATGACCGCAGACAAATAACCAAATTCTAATTGCGAGTTTTTAGGTAGCCCTGTGTTCTGATCTAACAAGTCGTGCAAAGCAAAACGGTAATCTAAAAATAATTGTTTATCTGAATTTGCCGACAAACCCACGCGTGTTGACGAATGACTTTTCTCTGGTTGCTGTTCAGGAATAATTGGAATTTGTAAAGGCTGTGAAACGTAATCGACATGCGCCCGTGCTGATAGAAGTTTTTGTTTCGTTTTATATCGGGCATCTGCGGGGTCGGTGATGTTGGCCGGATTAATTAAATTATGTAGATCAATGGCCGTATCTAAAAAGTTTGCCTTTTGTTGTGGACTTTCTTTTTCAACTTCTGTCGGAATCATTTGCATCTTAGCGTACTGCTTAAAAAGATCTTTATTCGTGTCGGTTAAAAGCTCGTATCTAGATATAAACGTACGGCGGATACTGGGGCGGTAATTAATGTCTTTCACTAAGCCTGGTGTTTCGAATAAAGCCTTCAGTGCGTCAGATGGAATCACGTACAATGACGGAATCTTATCTGACAAATAGAGCCTTGGGGCTGCGGCCTCTAACGACGTTAACATATGAAATGCACAATTCTGCGTGAAAAAATAATACGTGAAATTATGTGCGCCGATCTCCCATAAATGCATGACCAGCATGTTGACTTCATATTGCGATAGATCCAGTTCGTAAGACCATAAGTCACGGGCTTCGAAGTCATTATATTCACGAACCTTATAGTAGTACGGTAGGTTTGACCATGTTCCCGTAAACCCACCTAAAATACCCATGACGGCGTAGATCAAAGGATTTGAGGTCGTGATGTTGGCGGCGTAACCAATACCGTGATCAAGAAGCTCTTGGTTGTTCACATTTTTTTTATCGTTTTTATTGATGCGAAAAAGTGTATGACCAAAGGCGGAACCCGGACTATCTGGGTAGAAAGATGAAAAAATAAAACTGACTGAATGCGGAGCCAACGCTTCATAGTAGATTTGATAATAGCCGCATTCTGGCTTAGGTAGCAAAGCCCACGCGGCCGCATTCGGAAGTTCTGTTTTTAAAAATTGCAATCGCGCCGGAAAACGACAGATTGGATGCCGACTGTGATCCGTTTTTTTTATTTCTTTTTTATCTAAAAAAGAATCGATGGGTAAAAAGAAAGCCTTGATCGTAGCGTCAAGTTCAGCTTGCGCATCTTTGTATCCATCTGCTGAAAAGAAAAAGCTAGTGTCGACAATTTGGCTGCGCGTAACGAAATATGCGTTGGGCTCGAAATGAAGTAACTTCAACCAACCACGCTGATCGGCTACTTTTTTTTCTTTTGCAATTTGAATTAATTGTTGAACGGGTTCGTTCACCGAAGACTGTGTTTGTGCCGAAGAAATACGGCTGAACAAGAACACAAAACAGAAACTAAAAAATACTTTATTTTTTTTAATCATAAAACCCTCAAGAGATACCCCTGAGGGTTTTACTAAGTCACTAAAAAATTAACTTAAGAATTAAGATAATTTTTTGCATTGAGACGACAAGTTACCATCAACTTTGATTGTTGAGATGATGCTGTCAGTGATCTCGTTAGCAGGAACGTTTGAATCGAAAATCGTGTTGTAGTTATTTTTTAAAGCGGCACCAACGGCTGCTTTGTTGCCTTGGCAACCCATAACGTCTGCTAACACTTCAATCGTTTCGCCGCTACCTTTAGCGATGTCACCTTGTAATTGGTCTTTATTCACAAGAATAAATTGATCCATACGGCCAGCTACTTCAGAAGAAGCGCTATCGATACAGTTCAATGATCCTGCAGAAATACCCGTCATTTGGTTTGAGAATGTACCGTTTGTCGTTGAAGCAAAAATTTGTGCTCCACGTTTATCTATAATCACCGAACCAAGACCGCAACCTGCTAAACCATAGTTACGAGCAAATTTATTATTGCCCGCACGAGTTCCTTGAGCTGGTTGATAAGGTTGAGACGGAGCATCTGCCGGAACAGTTTGTGCTGCTGGAGCTGCTTTTTTCGCAGGTGCTTTTTTAGTTGCTTGAGCCATTGCTGTTGTTGCTACTAAAGATAAAATTAATGTAATTAATGTTTTCATTTTCATCTCCTTATTAACCTAGACGTGAACAATATTGTTTTAAATTAGAGTCGCTTTTGATCGCTTCTAAAATTTGTGGAGCTGCTCCGTTAACAAAAACATCGCTGTAACCAGATTTTAAAGCTGATTTTACAGATTGTTGTTGTTCACAACCTAATAATGTTACTAATCCATCTAAAGTTTCGCCTGAACCACGAACAACGTCGTCTTGTAATGCAGCACGATTTGTCTCGATGTATCTAAGGTTCGCGTTGTAACCATGAGTCTCTAGACAACCTGAAGTTCCAGAAGTAATCGCTGACGTTTGCGGAGAAACTAAGTTATTCACAGTCGCCGCAACGATTTGAATTTTTCCTGGTTGATCCTGAAACACTAAAGCGCCAAGACCACATCCCGCCATCCCGTACGGATATGCGAATGACTTTGCAGATAATAATAAAGCTGCAAAAAATACGATTTTATTTAACAAAACAATCCTCCTTGTTTATGGTTTGTACAATAGTTGATATGATCAGCTAAAGAATGTCTATAACTTAAATAATCAGGAGTCTGTATGTGTTCGGCATCGTTCAGTCGCATCGGTTTTGTACTATTAATTAGCTTGATTTCAGTATCTACCTTTGCGGCATCTGCATCCCCAAAAGTTAAGCTTGAAGATGTCACTTGCGGAAAAGATGTTGGCCTTTCTTTAGCTGAATTTAAGGTGAAGCTTGTTTCAACATGTGATCTTTCTAAACCTTACTCTTCATCTTTAAGTCGAATTTTAAACGAAGATACTTATTTTTTCTGCTGCCAAAAGGCGAACTAATTGAAGCTAGCCGTGAAAATATTTAGACTTCTTCTTTTTGCATTTATTTTTGCAAACTTTGGCTGCATGTCGCTGTTTTATTACCCCGACACCAATCGCTATTTTGATCCGAAAAAATTTGCTCTGACTTATGAAGACGGTTTTCTTAATTCGGCCGATGGAAATAAGATCAACTACTGGTATTTTCCAAGCCAATCAAAGACAACAAAAGGTCTAGTTGTTTTCTTTCATGGCAACGCCGAAAATATTTCTTCACATTTTGGATTGTTAGCTTGGTTACCAAAAGAATCTTATTCGTATATTATTTTTGATTACCCTGGATATGGTCAGTCATCTGGTACACCCACCCCAGAATCGACCGTTCAGGCAGGATTAGCAGCCGTTCGTTATGCGGCTAAAGCTTATCCGAATGCTCCATTATTTTTGTACGGACAAAGCCTGGGTGGGAACATCGTTCAAAAAGTGGCGAACGAAATAAAGCATGAAATACCTGTTAAAGCTATTGTTTTAGAATCAACTTTTACGTCGTATGGGAAAGTCGCCCGTCACGCTTTAACAAAAAGCTGGATCAGTTGGGCTTTTCAACCCATCACTTATTTAGTTGTTTCAAACAACTACGCAGGACACGTCGAAGAAATTTCGCCGACGCCGTTACTAATTATTCATGGAACAAGCGATCGTGTTATTGGTTACAAGATGGGCGAAGAACTTTATCAAAAAGCTAAAGAACCAAAACAGTTTTTAACAATTCCAAATGGCGATCATGGAAATACGTATTTCATCAATAACGGATTATATCGAAAAGACTTACTTAACTTTTTAGATCAACATTCAGCCCAATCAAAAAACTAAGTTCCGTTTTCTTGAAGCTTGGCTTTTCTTCGTTCGAAGAACCCGACAGTCAAAATAGATATTTCATAAAGCACCCACAAAGGCAGCAAAAGTAAAATCATACTTAATGCGTCTGGTGGGGCTAAGATCGCCGAAGCTGCAGCGATAATAACGACCGCATAGCGCCGCTTTTCAATCAAGAATCGCTGGCTAATCGCACCAACCAAGCCTAAAAAAGTAATGATCACGGGCATCTCAAACGCTAAACCAAAAATCAAAGACGTCTGTGTAAAAAAACCTAAATAACTTTCAATAGTGATCATCGGTTTGTCGATATCACCACCGAATGTCATTAAGAACTTAAATGCCATCGGAAAAATAACGAAATACGTAAACACAATCCCTAATAAAAATTGAAAAGTTCCAAAGAAAATAAAACCAACCGCAAAATTTCTTTCATTCTTATAAAGGGCCGGAGAGATAAATTTCCATAAATGAAAAAGCCAAAACGGCGCTGACAATAGTAAACCAAAAATGAAAGAAAGCTTAATATGCGCCATGAATTTATCGATCGGCGCCGTGTAAACTAAGCCCCCTTGCGGAAGGTACGGCATAATCGGCAAACGAACGATATTAAAAAGATGTTCACTAAAGCCCCAGCAAAAACACATTCCGATCACAATAAAAATCGCGGCTCGGGTTATGCGAAAACGAAGTTCGCCAATATGTTCGACCAGTGACATTTCTTTTATACTTTCTGGAGTTGGCTCTGGCTTAATCATGTTTTTTTGTTTCGTCTTGAGTTGTTTCAGTGGCGGCTACCGCTTCGGGTGGAACAGATTCGGGACCGTGACCTTCATGAACCGCGGGCGGCAATCCTGCTGATTCGTTTTTTAGTTCAGTATTAATATGCGGAGGATTAAAAGATTGAGCCGGAGGCGTTGGCGGCTTCATTAGATCTTCAGGTTTTAACATCGCGTCTTTTTTAATGTCGTCCCAAACACCCGAAGTGCTGCGGCGCAAATCATTAAAGAAGCGAGCCACTTGACGCGCAACTTCTGGCAACTTATCAGGTGGGATAACAATGATCGCGATAACGGCTAAGATAACCATGTGGACTATACTCATAGTTAAAAATTATCTTAGGCTTTAGATAGTTTCAATTGTTCTTTTGTTAATGTGACCACACCCAGTTCATTTAACTTTTCTCGAGCTAAATCTGAGCCGGTGCGTAAATACCGATCATACAGTTTTAAAACGTTTTGGTCCGATTGAATCTGCGATTTTTCGCTGACATAATTTAGAACGTACACAAAATCTTTAAAGCGTTTAGAGAATGTCGTGAAAACGGTCGAAAGCGTATCTTGCTTCGTCCAAATAGCAAGATTGTGGTAAGCGGCTGACCCAATATCCGAATAATAGTCGATATCGACAATTTTTTTCTGCAGCGATTCAGCAAAAAAACCCGTCAAATACAGCGATCTGTCTGCTACTGTGCGCATCATTTCTTTATTTTTCGGAGCTTCCGCGTTCATCGCGGTTAAATACATTTCGGCAAAAGTTTCTGGAGACTTCTCAGTCGAATCGTTAACTAACGGCTGATGAAAGTTTTTTGAGATTAAATAGTGTTTTAAAATTTGAACCAAATACGCTTCCACCTGAGGATGCGTTTTAATTTGTCGTTCGACGCAAGCTTCGTGAACGACCTCTGAAAAATGTTCTTCTGCACTCATAAAAATGAACGATTTCATTTTGAGACACCTTTGATTGCTATTAATAGCTTATCGGTTCTTTCGGCCGACTGCTTAAAAAAATAGAAATTCAGGACCTAATACTAGGACAAAAAGGTCTTAAACCTTTTTGCCCACAATGCTAATCACATTTGGTTTCGTAAAAAGCCTTTCAGCTAGGTTCTTAATTTTTTCCGGTGTTACTTTGTGGTATTGGTCAGCCACATTTAAACTTTGGTGATAATCGTTTCCGTAAATTTCATCGAAAATTAGTAAGTTCGTTAAAGCGGTTTTTCTTTGAAGTCCGATATCGTGTTGCCCAATCAAATAACGTTGTGCCCGTTGTAGTTCTTCTTGGCCAACTAACGTTTCATACATCTTTTTGAATTCGACCTGAAACATTTCAATCGCCTTATCTACTTTTTCTGGAGAACACGCGATGTAGCCGCCAAAATAACCCGTTTCAATCGATTCCATTTTCAAAGGTGAAATTGAATACGCTAATGAACTTTTATCACGAAGTTCATAAAACAGACGGCCGCCTTGACCCGCCAAGATCGCTTGAATTGTTTGTAAAACAAAACGATCTGGATCTGTTAATGATAAACCGCGGTACCCGATAATCACGTGCGATTGCTCTTTGTCTTTTTCTAGATAAATGCGTTTGTTTTCAGTTAACGCGAAAGGCACTTTCGTATGGCTTGTTACTTTTTTTGGCTTAAACGCGACTTCTAACTCTTTCGCTTTTTCGATCCAATAGCCACGATCAAATTCTCCCACAACGGCCATCGTTAAGTTGCTTGCCGAAAAAATTTCGTTTTTCATGTTTACAATTTCTTTTTGCCCCAGGCTTTTTAAAGTTTCGGCCGTACCTAAAGTTTCGTAAGCTAATGGGTGATCACCAAACATGGCTTTACCAAATTGGCGCGAACATAGAAACGAAGGATGGTCTTCTTTTGACTTAATTTGTTGAAGCATCATTTCTTTTTCGCGTTGAATGACGTCATTACCCAAAAGTGGTTTCGTAAAAGCCTCGACAGCTAGATCAACGGCCTTTTTTTCAAAGCCAGATAGGTACTCTAGCGAAAATCCAAAGGTATTTTTACCTGTAAAGGCTGATAATCCCATCGCTAAATCTTCAGTCGCGGCTAAGAACTGCTCTTCGGTTTTGTTTTCAGTTCCACTTAAATAAACATTGGCCATCAGTTCTGACAGACCCATCGTTTGCGGAGTTTCAAAGCGAGCCCCACCGCGGAAAGCAAGTTTAACTGAAACCGTTGGAATATCTGACGTTGGTAGCAGCATCAGCTTAAGGCCTGACGGCAATACAATTTTTTCAACTTCAGGGTGAATTGATTTCGAAGTTTTACCTAAGGTTAGCTTTTCGATTTTGATTTTCTTATTCTTAATTTTTTTAGTTTTATTTTTCGCAACAAAAACCAGTTCTTTCCAAATTTTTGGAATTTCTTTTAATTTTTTTTCTGATGCGGCCTTTTCTTCGTTAGCCATGTAAGAAACGCTTAATTGATCTAGCTTAAGATATTTTTGTGCAACTTTTTTAACGTCTTCAGGCGTGATTGCATTAATCGCTGCCAAGTATTTCATGTGGGCATTTGAATCCCCCATGTAAAATTCCGACGATCCGGCCTTATTCGCGATGCCGTCGACTGTTTCAACTGAGTAAAATTGCTCTGATGAAATAGAAACGCGCGCGCGTTTGATTTCTTCCCAAAGCGGTTCGTTATTCATCATGTAATCAATTTCTTTCAAGATGCCTTGAACAACTTGATCCATTCTACCTTTTTCAAAATGGGCCGAAACAACAAACAAACCTTTATCTTGCGGGTTATAATTAAACACAGAAACCGAAGACACAATAGGCTCTTGCAGGCGTAATTTTTTAACTAATCTAGATGTGTCGCCTTGACCTAAAATCATGGCTAGAACGTCTAACGCGGGAACATCTTTATGCTTAACAGATGGGGCTTTGAAAGAAAAATGCAGGTGCTGATCTTGAAGATCTGACTTTTCGAACTGCGACACATATTTCTTTTGAACCGGCTCGACCACACGTTTTCTTTTTTCAAGCTTATACGGTTTAAAGTCGCTGAAATATTCGTTCACTTTCGCTTTCATTTCGGCCGTTTCAAAATCGCCCGAAATAACTAAGAACATATTTGAAGGCACGTAACGTGATTGGTAGAATTTTTTAATTTTATTGTTGGGCCAAGAGCGCACATTTTTTTCGTAACCAATCACCGGAATTCCGTACGCATGTTTTTTAAACGCGGTCGAAAACAACAACTGCGAAGATCGTCTTTGCGGAGAATCTTTACCCATCTTAATTTCTTCACACACAACTTCGCGTTCGCTATCGGTTTCAGCGGCATCAAACGTCGGGTGACCCATCATTTGACTAACGACGCTTAAAGCGACATCCGAAAAGTTTTTAGAAATAGTGACGTAGAAAACCGTTTGATCAAAAGAAGTAAATGCGTTTAATTCTCCACCCGAAGCTTCGACCACGTTGGCAATTTCGCCCACTTTGTACTTGTCAGAGCCTTTAAAAACTAAATGTTCGATGAAATGGCTGATGCCTTCTTCACCCTTTTTTTCGTCAGCGCTGCCAGTTTTCACCCACATCTGCACGCTAACGACCGGAGATTTTGTACTTTGTATTAAAAGAACTTTTAATTTGTTTTTAAGTTGAAATTTCAATTGCTTCATCTATAAATCCTTTATGTCTTCTGTCGAAACAGGTCTTGGTGTCTATTTTCACATTCCGTACTGCTTGCAGCGTTGTACTTACTGCGACTTTGCAACCTACGTTCATACCGAGATCAAACCGCCTGAATATTACGTCGCCCTTGTTAAAAAAGAAATTTCGCAACGACACAATTTATTTTCAGGCTTGAAGTCCACTCCGCTTAAAACAATCTATTTCGGAGGGGGCACGCCCAGTTTAATTTCGGCTGAGCTTATTGTAGATCTGATTTCAGAGCTGTCCAAGTTTGGTTATCAAACTGGACCTCAAACCGAAATTACGATCGAGATAAACCCAGCGACTGTCGATGAACGTAAATTAGAAATTTACTTAAAGGCAGGAATCAATCGCTTTAGTGTTGGCGCGCAGTCTTTCTCTGACCGCTTGTTGAAGATGGTGCACCGCGAACACAATGCGCAACAAACAAAAGACACGTTAGCTTTACTTAGAAAATATAATCTGAATTTTTCGTTCGACGTTTTATTTGCATTGCCAACCCAAACTTTAGACGAGCTTAAATACGACGTCCAGGTTGCGGTCGAGCTGGGCTCGAAACATATTTCTCCGTATTGCCTAACTGTTCCTGAAGGTCATCCTTTATCAAAAAATCGGCCGCTCGAAGATGATCAGATCGAGATGTTTAATATTATCCATGAAAACCTGGTGAAGAATAATTTCTCACGCTACGAGATTTCAAATTACGCACAGCCTGGTTACGAATCAAAACACAATCTACTTTATTGGACCGATGAAAATTACTGGGGCTTTGGATTAAGTGCGCACTCGTATATGAAAAATACCGGATATAGTGGCAATTGGGGTTCACGTTTTTGGAATGCCAGTAACTTTGATCTTTACGATAAAGACATTAGCGCTGGAAAAAAAGTAACTGGCATTCATGATCTTTCTGAGAACCAAAAAGAAATGTTAAGAAAATACCAATCTCTGACAGACTTTTGTCATACGGCCTTACGCTTAGAAAGCGGTTTAAACATACAAAATATCGCAGAGAAGTTTGGTTTTGAGGCGTCTCAGAAAGTGCAAAAAATTGCCGCCGACATGACGCCACACAACGTTATTGAATTAACAAAATCAGGTTACCGCCTAACCGATTCAGGCGTACTTGTAAGCAACCAAATCTTCGAAAAATTCACATTTCTTGAAGACGATTTAAAAGCTTAATAATCCTACGTTTTCTAACAAAAATCTTCACTCACGCGCATTGACAATTTCAAAGCAAACCTCAATGTTTATAGAGGTTTATAATTTCTGGAGAACACACTATGTCAAATGATAACAAAGTCGATACGAAAAGCGAAGCTAACGCACAAGCTACTGAAGCTACTGCTGCAAAATCAGAGTTAGAAATTGCGGCTGAAGAAGCTGCTAAATGGAGAAACGACTTTCTTTATTTAAAAGCTGAATTCGAAAACTACAAACGTAACGCAATTAAAGAGCGTTCCGAATTATTGAAATTTGGAATCGAGCGCATTGGCCGTGATATTTTAGACGTTGTTGATAATTTCGAGCGCGCTTTACAGGTTCAGCTAACGCCAGAAACAATTCCAACTTTTAAAACCGGCATTGAGATGACGGCAAAAGAATTAAAAGACCTTCTTGGAAGGCATGGTATCCATGAAGTACCTAGCGAAGGGCTGCCATTTAACCCGGCCCATCACGAAGCATTAAGCTCTGAGCCTACGAACGCGGTTCCGAATGGTCACATTTCTAAAGTATTTAAGAAACCTTACAAGTTGCACGACAAAATTATCCGCACAGGACAAGTCATTGTTGCGACTGCTCCGAAAACTGAGGCTTAATCACCTATGACAAAAAAAGATTTTTACCAGGTTCTAGGCGTTTCTAAATCGGCCACTCCCGAAGAAATGAAAAAAGCGTATCGCAAACTTGCGATGGAGCATCACCCGGACAAAAATCAAGGCAATAAAAAAGCCGAAGAAAAATTCAAAGAAATTTCTGAAGCTTATGAAACATTAAGCGACGAAAAAAAACGGGCCACTTACGATCAGTTTGGTCACGCGGGCGCCAGTGGAAATCCCTTCGGTGGTGGCGGCGGAAACCCTTTTGGCGGTGGCGGATTTAGCGGCCAACAAAGTGGCGACTTTAACGATGTCTTTGGCGACGTGTTTGGCGATATTTTCTCGGGCCAAGGCGGTCGCGCCGGAGCCGGTCGCGGGCGTCAGCAACGCGGTGGTTTTAATCGTCCACCCGTTCGCGGATCTGACTTACGTTATACGTTAAATACAACATTTGAAGAAGCGGCTACTGGTACCGAAAAAACGGTTAGCTTTATGCGCCAAAAAGGTTCTAAAGAAGAATCTGCAAAACTTTCGGTTTCAGTTCCGGCCGGAGTCAAAGACGGCCAACGTTTAAAGTTGGCTGGCGAAGGTGACCACCCGGCTTCAGGCGAAGCGGGCGATTTGTACGTGATCATCGCGTTACAAAATCATTTACTTTTTAAACGTGAAGAGTTCGATGTCGTTTTAGATTTACCCGTATCATACACCGATGCAATTTTAGGAACGACAATTGAAATTCCAACTTTATTCGGAAAAGCTGAAATCAAAGTTCCATCAGGAACTCATTCAGGACAAACGTTCCGCTTAAAAGGAAAAGGATTTCCGAAGCTGGGTTCAACTGGCGCCGGAGATATGCTTGTGCGTGTGCTAGTCGATACACCGGCTCAGGTCAACACCCGTCAAAAAGAAATTTTAGAAGAGCTTCAACGTTACAAAGAAGAAACTCCGTTAGTGAAAAGTTATCACGACAAATTAGATACCGTTTTAAAGGCGCGCAAATGATAAAAAGACTTTTAGTTGTTCCGTGTTTGTTTATTGTCGCTTGCGTAAGCCAGCCGGCTCAGTTTCGACCCACCCGCCGCGTGCTACCGCCTTCGACGGGAACAAAAACTCTGCCAGGCACGGTTGTTAAAAATCCTCCGCACATGGTTCCGACCCCGTCGGCGCCGCCAGCGGCCACCGAAGTCGCTGCTGAAAATAATTTAATTAAAGAGGCTCATCAAAAAGAGCTTTCAAAAGAAATCATGAAAGAGGTTGCGAAAGAGCCCATCGCTCCGCCGGCTCAGTTCGTTGAAGAAGTTCCCGATTTACTTTCTTTAATAAAAAATCCGCGTGTGCCAAGAACTAAAATTCTTGAAGCTATTAATCGTGAAACGAATTTAGCAAGTATCGATAAGGCCCTTGAACAACCGGCGACAGAAGCCCAAGTTCAAGTTTATCGACCACTCCTTTATTACAAAGGCGCGCAAGTGGCGCAAAAAAATCGCCGTCTTGATTTAGCGATGCAGTATTACCGCGCATTGACGTCTCAGTACCCGCAACTTCCAGTCGCCGCGAAAGCCAATGCAGAAATCGCACTTCTTCAGGCCGCTCAAGAGGTTGACTCGAAAGTAATCGGCGCAATTTTACCGTTAACTGGAAAAAATGCGAACATCGGTCAACACGCATTAAACGCGATTCGTTTAGGTCTAGGTTTAAACAAGCCAAATTCAAACCTGCGTTTAGCCATCTTTGATAGTCAAAGTTCGGCAGAACTTGCGGTTGAAGGTGTTGAAAAATTAGTTCGTGATGATAAAGCCATCGCCATTATCGGTGGACTTTCATCAAAAGAAGCTTTGGCCGCCGCGCAAAAAGCAGATCTTTTAAGTGTTCCCTTTATCGGACTTTCGCAAAAAGCAGGGCTAACAACAGTTGGAGATTATGTTTTTAGAAACTCTTTAACGGCTGAAATGCAAGTTGATCGACTAGTTCAATATGCGTTTGAAAAGTTAGGTGCAAAACGCTTTGCCGTACTTTATCCAAACGACGCTTACGGCGTTGAGTTCGCCAATATTTATTGGGATCACGTTTTAGCGCGTGGCGGACAAATGACGGCCGCGCAAATATATAATCCTAAAGAAAATGATTTTACGACGGCGATTCAAAAAATGGTCGGCACTTATTACATCGAAGGCCGCCAAGAAGAGTATGACCAACGCGTAAAAGATATCGCGCTAGAGAAAAAAGGAAAGTTAGATAAAAATAAAGATAAGAAAGTAAAACCAAAAAATACGCGTATTCACGAAGTTCAAGAAAATGTCCTTCCGCCGATCGTTGATTTCGACGTTTTATTTATTCCAGACACGGGCAAGTCTTTAGGCCAGGTTATGGCCTTTATGAAAGTGAACGATGTTTTACACACAACTTATTTGGGAACAAACATTTGGAATAGCCCCGACTTAGTCAAGCGCGCCGGCACGCAAACAAACCAAGTTTACTTTGTGGACGCTTTGGATATGAACGATGCTTCGATTCGCCAAACTCCCTTTTTCTTAGAATACACGGCCGCGTATAATGAAGAGCCCGCTTTAATCGAAATGCAGGTCTTTGAATCCGCTAAAATTCTGCGTGATTTGTTAAGTTCTGGGTCATCTAGCCGCGAAGCTGTGGCGTCGCGGCTACGCATCCTAGGGCGCGTTCCAGGTGTTAACGGAGAGCTTCGCATGTCAAACAGTCGCGAGCTTGAACGCCCGTTACAAATTTTGTCGCTAGAAACTGGTTTAGTTAAAAAAGTTGATTAAGATTTAACCGAAATTTTCGGGACCTCTGTCTTAGTCTCCAAGCAGGGAGGCTAAGATGGCAACAAAAGCAAATTTATCAAACGAAACAATCACAAAGTGTAAGACAAAACTTCTGCAAATGAAGGCAGAAGCGATGAATCGATCGAAACAAGCCGCACAAAATTTCAATATGATCGATAAGTCCGCTGGTGACGAAATCGACCAATCTGCAGCGCACCAAGAAGAGCATACTTTTTTGGTGAATCAAACAAGACTAAAATCCCAACTTCTAGAAATCGAATTCGCTCTGGGCCGCATTGAGCAAGGTTTCTACGGTATTTGCGAAGAAACCGAAGAGCCGATTGAAGCAGAAAGATTAATGGCGTTACCGTACACACGATTAAGCATTGAAGGTGCTGAAATTCGTGAAAATACACGCAGAAAATTTGCGCGCTAGTCATACAAATACTTTCCCACAGATGAGTCGTCGTACATAATTTCAGCGCACGATGATTCATCACGCAAAGCTAAATTAATTTTGATGACACTTCAGACGACAAAGTGAATTATCCCCTCAGATTTCGGCAACCTTTTAATATGAATTCTCTGAGGGGGGAAATTTAGATGAAGCACACCGAAAATAACGGGTCAGATCTAGATTTAATTAAGCAGTCTTTATTGATGCAAAAAAGCGAAATTCTAAATAAGAATTTTGAATTCAAATCTCAGCAATCAACATTATCAAAAACTTCGGATGAGGCTGATGCGGTCACGCAAGAGCTGGCGTCAAACCTTAGCATTCAACTTCACGAGCGTGATCGTCATTCTTTAGTTTTGATCGAAAAAGCTTTATCAAAATTTGCCAATGACACTTACGGAATGTGTGAAGCGTGCGAAGACCCGATCGATGTTCGTCGTTTAAAGGCTAGACCATTGGCGACTCTTTGCATTTCATGCATGGAAGACCAAGAAACTTTACAGAAAACAACTCTGCAATAGTACAGCTCACGCGACCTAAGCCGCAAATAACAAACAATATTCTCTTCTAAAAGGCCCAGTACATGGGCCTTTTAAGCAAGATGTCAGTCGTGATTTTTATTTTCTTTTGAAACCAGACTCATTTTCGTTAAAGGGAATTTGATATCGCTCCGAAATGTTTCTTAAGGAAACAGGAGCAATAATGACATCTGATAATCAACCCGTAGAGATCCCACAAACACTTCCAATGTTACCAGTACGAGATATCGTTGTATTTCCATACATGATCATCCCGCTATTTGTAGGCAGAGAATCTTCAATTCGTTCAGTCGAAGATGCGCTATCTAAGAACCGCCTTATATTTTTGGCGTCACAGAAAGATATCGCTGAAGAAAATCCGTCTCCAGAAAGCATCTACGAAATTGGTACCATCGCAAAAATCATGCGCATGAGAAAATTATCAGATGGCCGAGTTAAAATTTTAATTCAAGGCGAAGCGAAAGGCCGTATCAAGTCTTTCACTAAGACTGCAGGTAGCTTCGAAGTTTCAATTGATAAAGTTGAAGACACGCCGGTTGCGGGAACTCAGGCTGAATCAGAAGCTTTAGTTCGCACGGCTAAAGAGTACATCGAAAAAACGATCGCTCTTGGTAAAGCATTATCTCCAGATATTTTATTAGTATTAGACGATGTTTCTGAACCAGGACGTATCGCTGACTTAATCGCAAGTAACATTGGATTAAAAGTTCACGACGCGCAAAAAGTTTTAGAAACTTTAGATCCTAAAGAACGTTTAACTTTAATCTGTAATTTCTTACGCACTGAACTTGAAGTGATGACGGCGCAAGCCAAACTTCGTGGCGGCGGCGCTCGTGATGATCAAAAAAATCAACGTGAAAACTTTTTACGCGAACAAATGAAAGCTATTAAAGGAGAACTTGGAGACTCACAAGACTCTAAGACTGAAGAAATGGATGAATTAAGAAATAAAGTGATGACGGCAGGAATGCCTGAACCGGTTCAGACAGAAGCTTTAAAACAATTATCACGTTTAGAAAGAATGCACCCCGACGCTTCGGAAGCGACGATGGTTCGTACTTACCTAGATTGGATGGTTGATCTTCCTTGGAGTAAACAATCTGAGGACGTTATCGATTTAAATACATCGAAGCAAATCTTAGATGACGATCATTATGATCTACAAAAAGCTAAAGACCGCGTTTTAGAATTCTTAGCGGTTAGAAAATTAAAAACAAATATGAAGGGTCCAATCCTTTGCTTCAGTGGTCCTCCAGGGGTCGGTAAAACTTCACTTGGTAAATCAATCGCAAAAGCGATGGGTCGTGAATACTTCCGTATCGCTTTAGGCGGAGTAAAAGACGAGGCTGAAATTCGTGGTCACCGTCGTACTTATGTAGGTGCTATGCCAGGTAAAGTGATTCAAGCTTTACGCCAAGCTAAAACTAGAAATCCAGTTATCGTATTAGATGAAATTGATAAAATGGCGTCTGACTTCCGCGGCGATCCGGCTTCGGCGATGTTAGAGGTGTTAGATCCAGAACAAAATGCGACTTTCCGTGATAACTACTTAAACGTTGATTTCGACTTATCAAATGTTTTATTTATCGCTACGGCGAACGTTGTTGAAAATATCCCGGCGGCATTACGTGACCGTATGGAAATGATCAGCATCCCGGGTTACACAGAAAATGATAAATTATTAATTACTAAAAAACATTTAGTGAACAGACAAATTGAAGCTAACGGTATTACTTCTGCAAACATTGCGTTTACAGATGAAGGTTTAAAATTCTTAATCGCTGGTTACACTCGTGAAGCTGGTTTAAGAAATTTAGAGCGTGAAGTTGGTTCTGTTTGTAGAAAAGTAGCTAAAAAAGTTGTTCTGAATGAAGCTTCGTTTATCGAAATTAATCCAACAACTGTAAATGAACTTTTAGGCCCACCACGTTTCATGCGTGATGATAAAATGTTAGAGTCACAAATTGGTATCGTTCAAGGTTTAGCTTGGACTCAAGCTGGCGGCGAAGTTTTATTAATCGAAGCCTTAAAAATGAAGGGTAAAGGCGGATTAATGTTAACGGGCCAATTAGGCGACGTTATGAAAGAATCCGCTCACGCCGCGATGTCTTACGCCAGAGCTCATATGGATGAATTAATGATTTCTCCAGACTTCTGGGAAAAGAATGATGTGCATGTGCATTTACCAGCGGGCGGCATCCCTAAAGACGGCCCTTCGGCAGGTATCACATTAACAACGGCTTTAGTTAGTTTAATGACTGACACTCCGGTTAGAAACGATATCGCCATGACAGGTGAAGTATCTTTACAAGGGCGCGTATTACCGGTGGGCGGAATTCGTGAAAAGTGTTTAGCGGCTTTAAACTTAGGTATTACTAATATTATTATTCCGATGGCTAACGCAAAGGATTTAGAAGACATTCCTCAGCAGTTTAAGGAAAAAATAAATTTCATCTTAGCAGAAAATTTAGATGAAGTGTTCGCAGTAGCTTTCGAGAAACCAGAAAAGTTCGCAAACAGAAAGACAGTAGCAAAAAAGCAAGACAAGAAAACAAAAGTTCCTGCAACAGCTGCTTAATTTTAA
The DNA here is from genome assembly GCA_014376935.1 of Bdellovibrio sp. Lineage (GTDB taxonomy): Bacteria > Bdellovibrionota > Bdellovibrionia > Bdellovibrionales > Bdellovibrionaceae > Pseudobdellovibrio. The sequence continues at coordinate 1,942 of JACMQO010000065.1, read as the reverse complement.
AATAATTTTCAAAACCGAAGCCGGTGTAAAGAAATCGGCTTCACAAACATCGCTCCTCCTTAGCTTAAAAATCCAACCCCTTAAAAGGTTGGCTTTTGGCTTTGTGTTTTCGAAGCGTCTGTCTAAAAAAAGTGAACCCTTTCGAAATCACAATCCATGAATTTATACCAACTAGGATTTTCAGTCCTATCCTCGGGACTGCATACACGTTGAGAAAAACCTCCTAGGAATAATTCCTAATTACAAAAGATCTCTAATTAGCTTCAATATATTAAGTATAGCCAAAACTAGACTCAATATTACTTTAGCTAAGCGTACGAAACGTCGAAAACTAAATGTCACTTTATTTTCCAGCATTCAGACCTCCTCCAGAAAAAAGTAGGTTCAAATTCCTTTAAAAGCGAGATCGAAAGGGTTCGACTCGCTTTTTGCATTTTGCGGACCCGCAGCGTACAGAGGACACCATGTCGTTCATCCACCACAAATTTGGAAAAACCTTTTTCTTAAAATTTAAATCAAAGTCTAAATCAGCAAAAACTGCGATCATCTTTCTACACGCCGGTCCGGGCGGCGCCCATCGTTATTTCTTACCCATAAATCTTTATCAAAAGATCGAGACCTTTACATGTACGATCAAATCGGCGGCGGAGAAAGTTCGCCGATCAAACAAAAGTTGTGGACGGTCGAAACTTTCGTCGAAGAGCTTTCAATTTTAACCAAAAAATGGAAGTTAGAAAAATTTAATTACGAAACTTCCGAAAAAAACTCAAAAAGTTATAAACTTTGAAAATGCCCGTCCTGCTAATTTGCGGACAACACGATGAAGCGATCCCGAAAACAGTAAAGAAATACCATAAGGTGATTAGGTGCTCAGAGTTCAAAGTAATAAAAAACGCGTCTCATTCTATTAGTCGCGAAAAACCCACACTGCTTATTAAAGAGATTCGTCGGTTTATGGCATAGACTTTTGTCTCAAAAAAAGTGTGAAAAAAACCACCCTGAAATGTCACTTTTTTTGGTTAAGTTTTTATAAGTCGTCCCCGATAAGTAAGTAGATTGGCCTTGCCACACAACACGCGCTCAACTTGAAAAAGGAAACCTGAACATGAAAAACCACCTGAACGTAATCAAAAGCACCTCGCTAGTAGCACTCTTAATCTTAGGTTTAAGCTGTTCGAAGAAAGCAGAAGAGGTTGGAACTACAACTGACACGGGCGGCGGTACCGGCGCAGTTCTTTTCACTGCAACGGATATTATTAAGTCCTGGACTTCGGGTTGTCTTACTGGAACTGACCCCATCACGGGCGGAAACCGTTACACGGTATCGATACTTTTTTTTGGATCGAATAGTTATAACGCTAGCGTCCAGTGGTATACTGGCAGTTGTACTGGAGGAACCGCTAAAATTCTGTATGGTTCGACAGGAACTTTTACCGTTGGCGCAGCAATCACCGGGGGGCAGTCCCTTGTATTTAACGCTACCGCTTCAAGCCTAATGACATTGAATAGTACGACTAACCAAACGGCGGTGAACACGGCCTGCGGCGGAACTAGTCCTTGGAATGGCGGAGTTAATGCCGGGGACCTTGGTGCTTCAAAAAGCACTTACATGATGACCTGTTCTACTTTAGTGATGCCCAATAGCGGAAACTCAACTATTTCAAATGTTGCAACATACGCCAATTCGGTTTTAACGATCGGTGCAATTTACACGAATATTCCCGGTGTTTTCAACGGAACTGCTGTTCCGACATCGGCAACTTTACAGTTATTCTAAATCTAAATAAAAATTTGTTCTTACGCTTAAAAACAAAAAAGCCAGCTTCACAGCTGGCTTTTTTTTGCATAGTTCAGTAACGAAACTTAGTTTCTTAACCGATGATTTTCTGATTCAAGAACCTTAATCAAAGTATTTAAATCCGAAATTTCTGAATTCAATCTT
>JACMQO010000064.1 GCA_014376935.1 Bdellovibrio sp. | reverse complement strand
GCCCATTGATCAGACGTTAAATTGTCATCTTGTTGCAAACGAACAAAGGTTCGTAAGTGATCTAACGTATATGATAGTGACGAATTGCACGGAGAATTATCCGCAGCATTCGTTTTACCCATATATTTAATCAAAGCAATATTTGAAGGTGCTGACGATTCAACCCACATAGAAATCCTTACTGATTTGCTGGTTAGCGTGATTTGCTAACTGACTATGAACACCAGGCATTAAATCAGCCGACGTTCCTTGAATAATTAATTTTAGCGAAGCCAATTCATTCTGAATAGACTGTGAACATTCTTTTTTACAAATGATTGCGATGACATCCGCCCCTAAAGCGCCGCAAGGTTTTGCGCACAGAACATTTTCAATTTTTAAAATCGCTTTTTTAAGCTCTGAAGAGTACGAATGAGTCAGCCCATGCCCGGCTAAAAAATTCGACCAATCACTAACACCCGCGATAAAATCTTCAGCTGAACCTGTTAAATAAGTATCAACGATGGCGTCTGAAAATTTGGGAAATGTTTGAATTAACTTTAAATCTAATTGCGACACGTGTTCGTGCGTTTTAACTTTTTGCCCGGTTGAAACCAAAATAAAGTCATGGTCTGTCAATTTCCACCCGGTCGACGAATAACTATTTTTAGAACCATTCACAATGGTCACGTTACCAAAGTACTGAATCGCTAAATCTGCACCGCTGGCACCGGCTCCGCTTTTTAAACTAAGCTCTTGGTATTTTTTACGAATTTGGACGAAGTCTTCATTTTTTTTTATCAGCGATGGAATCAGGGCACTTAAATACTCGGCGGTTGATCGGCCAAAGCCACCCAAGTTATTAAACAGTTCAACGATTTCAATTTTTATATTTTTTAGTTCATCCGCAGAATTTTCATCTGTGATTTCTTGATTCCACAATAGACCCGCAGGGCTATTGGTATGAAACGGAGGCGTCGCTTCCATGGCTTTTGAATACTTCACTTCAAAACCTGGTCCCGTTGCCAGACCTAGAACCGAACCACCAACTAAGGCCGAATACTCACCAATTAAAAAAGTTTTAGCCGGGATCGTGTATTTCATTTTAAATTACGGATTAGTTCGTTTTCTTAAATCTTGAAGAACTTCAATCGCGTTCGATAAAGAAATTCTTTTTCTAAGCGCTAAAACTTCTTCTAATTTTTTAACCACAAAAGGCATTTCTTTTTCAGTGGCCCCTGCCCCTAAAGACAAGTTTTTGATGTGAAGTTTCATATGACCTTCAATAATACCGACCGTCGTTAAAGCCCGTAAAGCCCCTAAATTTTGCGTAAGGCCAACAGCCGCTAAAATACGAGACAAGTCAGAGGCTGAATTTAAACCTAATATTTTCATCGCAAGCTTAGCTGATGGATGAAGAGCCGTCACACCGCCGACAGTACCAACAACCAAAGGTGCTTCTAATGTACCAACAAGTGTGTCGCCGACTTTACGCCATTTCGTGATCGATCGGTATTGACCTGCGCGTGTGGCAAAAGCATGAAGACCCGCTTCAACCGCGCGCCAGTCATTACCCGTTGCGATTAAAATCGGATCGATGCCGTTTAAGACACCCTTGTTATTGGTCGCCGCACGATACGGATCAAGTTCAGCAAAGCGTGAAGCCTCTTCGATTTTCATCGCAAGATCGGCTTCGATGTTTGTCATCGTGATCGTTGCGCGTGTTAATTTTGTATCGACTAAATTTGAAAGAATACACATCGTCACTTTTTCGGATGTGAATTTCTCAAGCGGCTCTTTTAAAAATTCGCACACTTGGTTCATAATGTTGGCACCCATGGCATCGCACGGATCCATGTAAACGTGAATCACGCCCATCAATAAACCATCATCGCGTTGAAGCTTACGTACTTTGATGTCTTTAACTCCGCCACCACGTTTGACAAGGCCGAAGGCCACTTCGCGGTTAGCTAGCTCAATGAGGTAATTTTTTTGCTGCAAAATAGCTGATTCAAATTTTTCAAAATCATACACTTTAGCAAACTGAATTTGCCCGATGATATCCGTTCCTAAAACTTCAGTTGTGATCGACCCATTTTCACGAATCCATTTCGCCGTTTTTGAGGCCGCCGCAATGATCGATGTTTCTTCAACGGCCATCGGGATGACGTAATCTTTTTGATCGATCAAAAAGTTTGTCGCAACGCCCATTGGAAGTTGAAAATAGCCGATCACATTTTCTACGAATTTTTCAGCTAAACCAATATCCTGAAGCCCGCCCTGGCGTAAGTAGGCAGCGTCTTCTTTCGAGATTAAATTCACATCGTTCAACGCGGTTAAACGTTGTTCGTAGTTTAACTTCGAAAAGCCTTTAAACATATCTTTAAGACTGTTTTTTATTTCTTTTACGTCTGACATTGCCAAACCTTCTTGTGTAAGTAGTCTTCACATTTTCGCACGCCTGTGCAGAACATCGCTACTTTTAATTGATAATCAAAAAGATCCATGACCTTCAACACTGTTTCTTCGCTATCTAATGCAGCTTTCATTAAAGGCTGGGCTAGGCCAACAGCTCTAGCTCCTAAAGCGAGACACTTGGCCGAATCAACACCATTACGAATACCGCCTGAAGCCCAGATCGGATTAAATAAAATCTTCTCTTGAGCATGTAACAAACAGTCAACGGTCGTCTGACCCCAGTCACTAAACGCATCAATGGCTTGACGCTCGATCGAATCGTCTTCTTGACGTAAAGCTTCGATCCAACCCCAATGCGTGCCACCACTGCCAGCGACATCGACGGCAGCAACCCCTAATTCAAACAGGCGCTGCGTGATTTCAGAATTGATTCCGAAACCAACTTCTTTCACTACAACGGGCGTCTTTGTTCCTTTAACTAACGTTTCAATGGCTTTAAAGCCTAAGGTCATATCAATATACGGATTTTTTTGAAAGACTTCTTGCAAAGGGTTTAAGTGAACGATCACCCCTTTGGCATCTAAGTTTTCAACTAATTTTACGATCGAGTCGACCGGATTTTGGATCAATTCAAGGATGCCGATATTTGAAATAAATTTCGCGTTCGGCACGGCCTTTTTAATAGTTTGCCATTCTTGTACGGCTAAAGAGTCTGTTAATTCGCGGCGCTGTGAGCCCACGCCCATCAACCAATTTTTTTGTTCACTAGCTAATGCTAAATTTAAATTAATGCGCTTTGAATCGGCGTGCCCCGCGGTCATTGAAGAAACAAAATGCGGAGACGATACCTGTTGGCCAATCAAAGTGGTCTCAAGGCTTACTTCGTTAAAATTAATTTCTGGTAGCGCGTGATGAAGAAGTTTTATTTTCGAGAATTCAGAAGCGACAAGGCCTTGCGTTTGCTTTTCAGATAAAGCTAAACGAATGTGATCTTTTTTTCTTTGTTCAAAATCTTCCGTCACTGGTGGTAAGTCCTTTTCAGAAATAAAAAAGGCGAGCTTTTTACAACTCGCCTTTTAACAAAGCTAATAAAACTATTTACTTTATTTGATAGCGTGTTGGCATAGAGACGAGAATGCAGTTGCATCCGTGATCGCCATGTCAGCTAAAACTTTACGATCTAACTCGATACCCGCTTTAATTAAGCCACCGATTAAACGAGAATATGTAGTTCCGTTTAAACGAGCCGCTGCATTAATACGTTGAGTCCACAAAGCACGGAAAGAACGCTTTTTCATCTTTCTGTGTTTGTAAGCGTAAGCCATACCACGGTCATTTTTTTCAACCGCGTGAGCATACGAACGAGACCCTGCTGAGTAGTAACCTTTTGCTCTTTTTAATACTTTTTTGTGACGACGACGATTTGTCATCCCCGATTTTACACGTGACATTCGCTACTCCTTAAAAACCAAATTGGCGCTTCACTTGAAGCATGTTTGCATCGGCGACAAGAATCACTTGGCCTAAATGACGTTTACGTTTTGAACTCATGTGTGAGTTCAAGTGGCGCATTCCAACTTGTTTGCGTTTTACTTTTCCGCTTTTAAGAACGCGCATTCGCTTCTTAGCACCCGAGTGGGTTTTCATCTTCATAATTACCTTCCTCCGCCATGGCGAGATCTTGTCTTAAGATCTACTTGTTAGTGCCAGTGTCAGCCTTATTGAATTTGAGTCTTATAGATTTAAGGTCATCACGGACTAAATGCAAGAATTTAAACGCGTGACCCTGAATTACCTACAGAGCCAAACAACTGCACTTTTTTAAGGCTCTAACCTGGTGAAAAGACTAGGGAATCAGATTAAAAAGAATTAATTCGACTTTCATATCAATTTAAATGACTTGGGTTAATCTAGTCTTGTTCGAAACAACAACAACTAATATATCCTTGGAGGATTTATGAAATTAGCATCTATCATCGTATCTTTGTTCGCAGTAGCAGCTTTCGCTAACGGAACTGCAACTACTACAACTACAACAACTCCTGCTGCAGCTGCAACAACTGCTGCTCCAGCTGCTCACGACGCTAAAGCTGCTGCTCCTGCAACTACAGAAGTTAAAAAAGAAGAAACTAAAAAAGTAGTTAAAAAAGCTAAAAAAGGCGACAAAGAAACTGCAACTACAGAAACTAAAAAAACTGAAGAAACTAAGCACTAGTTTCTGACTTTTTTAAGTCTGAAAGTGAAAAGCCATGGGAAACCATGGCTTTTTTTTTGGAATTAATGCGAAATAAGGGTTTAAAGCAAAGAAAGACTTTCATCTGAAAGTCTTTCTACGAACACTTAGGCTTTTATATAATCTTAGAAGTTATTGATTAAATATTAATGGTGGACAGCGAAATGTCGTTCCTAGAAAAACAGTCTCGGCCGGCTTTTCAACTTGCCCCGACGCGGAGTCTTTTGATGCTGCGGGCGCACTGGCTTCGGCCGCCTTGTCTTTTTTTTCTGGCGCTGGTGCCGCCGCCGCTAGTTTCGCTTTATTTTTAGAAGTAAAAACTAAAACGTTCGCATTTTGATCAAAGGCTTTATTGCGAAGCTCGATACGGGTATTTAAACTCATATCAACCTCGCCGCCATGATAGACTACATTATTATTATCTTGAACCGTTGAAACCTCTCCCATGTACAAACAGCCTTTGGGTTCGGTTTCAAAAACTCTAAGTTTCTCGGCGCCCGATTTCACGTGCGCGATTTGGCAGGAAGATAAAAACCCCACTGCTAAGATAGCAAAAGATCCGTTCAATATGACTGAAAAGTTTTTCAATAAGATTGAAGATTTCTTTTTACTACTCTTCATCCGGCGCATCTTCCTTCATCGGCTCAAGCACTTCATCTTTTTTATTCGGGTGAAGTTTGATGTACTCTTTTACCTTTGCTGGATCTGGTGCTAACAGAGTGAATAAATTTTTTCCTTCTGTCTTTGGAGGAGCTTCAACAAGGGCCAAATCCTTAACGAATTCGATCGCCTTTTTGATAACCGCAACACCGGCTTCTTGATGGGCCATTTCACGACCCATGAAACGCAAATTGATTTTCACTTTGTCGCCATCTAATAAGAAACGGCGCGCGTGTTTCATTTTTGTTTCAAAGTCATGCTGATCCGTACGCGGACGCATTTGGATTTCTTTGATCGTAACGATCACTTGGTTTTTTCTTGAAGCGGCGGCTTTCTTTTTTTCTTCGTACTTGTATTTTCCGTAGTCCATTAATTTACAAGTCGGCGGCTCAGCGTTCGGCGCAATTTCAATTAAATCTAATCCTCTATCCTGAGCCATTCTTAAAGCATCAGGAACGCTCATGACACCAGCCATGACTCCATTTTCATCGATCAGACGAATGGACTGAGCACGAATTTCGCGGTTGACGCGAAGGCCGTCTTTTTCTCGTTTTTTATCTCGGTCAAATTTTCCTGGCGGGCGTGGTGGACGCGGTACAAATGTACTAATGGCTAACCTCCGTAGTTAGTTTGCGGGTTGTAATCGTTTCTTTAATCAAATTAAATGCCACATCCCAAGGGATGTTGTTATGAAGCGTACCATCACGTAAACGGATGGATACACTTTTCTCTGCGGCTTCTTTATCACCGATAATTAACATAAATGGCACCTTACGTAGCTGAGCTTCACGAATCTTGTAGCTTAGTTTTTCGCTACGTTGATCGAACTCAACACGAATGACGGCGTCTTTCATCTGTTTTTTGATTTGTTCACAAAACTCATTAACTCGGTCGGTGACGTTTAAGATCATGACTTGAGTCGGCATTAACCACGCTGGCATGTTACCTGCCGTATGCTCTAGATAAACACTGATAAAGCGCTCGAGTGAACCTAAAACTGCGCGGTGAAGCATTAATGGGCGGTGCTCTTTATTGTCTTCACCCGTATATTTTAAATCAAATGCGTCTGGTAAATTTGGATCGACCTGAATTGTTCCGGTTTGCCAAGAACGACCAATCGCATCGATAAAATGCATCTCAAGCTTAGGGCCATAGAAAGCTCCATCACCCGGTGAAATTTCAAACGTTAAACCCATCTCTGTGATCGCGTCAGCCAAGGCTTTTTCGGCCATATCCCAGTACTCTTCAGTTCCCATTCTTTTTTCTGGGCGTGTCGCTAAGAACAATTTGTAGTTAGGCATTCCTAGCGTTTGGTAAATTGTGTTTAGCATTTCGATAAATTTAAAAATCTCAGATTTCAATTGATCCGGCGTACAGAAAATATGGGCGTCATCTTGACAGAAAGTTCTGACGCGCGAAAGCCCGTGTAACGACCCTGATTTTTCATAGCGATGTAAACGACCGAAGTCGGCCATCCGCAATGGAAGCTCGCGGTAAGAATGTTTTTCTGATCCGAACAACAAACAATGACTTGGGCAGTTCATTGGTTTCAAACCAAATTCGCGGTCATCCGGGTTTGTGAAATACATGTTTTCTTTGTAGTTCTGATAATGACCCGAAGTTTTAAATAATTCGACGTCAAAAATTTGCGGAGTGATCACTTCTTCGTAATCATACTTTTGATAAAGTTCACGGATGTATTTAGTCAGCTCGTTATAAATAACAGTTCCACGTCCGGTAAAGAACGGAGACGCTGGCGCCATTTCATGAAACATGAATAGGCCAAGCTCTTTTCCTAATTTACGGTGGTCGCGTTTTTTCGCTTCTTCTAAATTTTTAATGTGTTCGT
>JACMQO010000063.1 GCA_014376935.1 Bdellovibrio sp. | reverse complement strand
GCACGCATTTTAAAAGAAAATTACAAAAAATTAGGTTCATGGCCCTTGGCGATTACGGCCTACAATCACGGTTTAACAGGCGTGATACGCATGAAGGCCAAAGCAAATTCGACCAACATCGAAGACTTAATCGATTCAACTGAAAAAACTAGGACATGGGGATTTGCATCAAGAAATTTCTATGCTTGTTTCTTAGCGGTGCTAGAAGTTGAAAGAAACGCTGGCGATTTATTTGGTAAAAATTTAGTCCAGTCAAAAGCATCAAACGTCAAAGAAGTTAGATTAGTTCAAACCACTTCAAAAAGCGTTATCTTGAAATGGTATAACGGTAGTGCTGTTCGATTTAAAGAACTAAACCCACATTTAAACTGGTCATTAATAATGAAGACTAAAAAAATTCCAGCAGGTGTTCCGCTGGTGGTGCCAACTGAAAATTATCACTTGGCTTTAGACCGCTCGTAGAAGAAAGCAACTACTCAGAATTTACTGAGCTGCGTTCTCATAACAATGATTTTGCAAATATTCTTTCTTAGCAGGATATTTCATCATAGAGCTAATTTTTAAACATTCTTTTTGCTGTATGTCGGCTTGAAATTGTCGATAGCAGTCAAATAGGGCCTCGTCGTGATTGTTGGCGATTTGAAAAATAGCTGTTTTTTGTAAGCAGGCATCAACGGTTTTAAAACGGCTGACATCATAGAAACAAATTGAATTTAACTTTTCACTCAGTTCGATCGATTTTTCATGAGTCTGAATTTTTTTGATCGCCGCAAAACAAGCGTCGTCAGAAATTAGATCTTTATTTTTTTCAAAACACGACTGAATCGACTCAACGCGTGCTAAGCGATGATCGGTCTTTTTCACCTGATTTAGGCACGACTCAAACGGTCCTGCGAACGCCGAACACCCAAGGGCCATCATCATAAAAAGCAAACAAGCACGTACCACAGTCACCCCTGTTTTCGACAAGAATAGGAACGACAGAGTAGATAGCAGATTCTATTCCAGGCCAAATGCCATTTAATTCGTTTAAACCGTCTAAAAGTAAGACGGTCCCGAAATAAGACAGTCTATCGAAAGGTTAATTCAAAAGACGTTTCAAAATTTTGCCTGAATCACCCTTGGGTAATTCTTTAAGCTCAGTGAAGAACTTCGGAATTTTAAACTTAGCAAGATTTGCCTGGCAATGTTCAACCAGCATTGCTTGATCAAACGTTTGCCCGGCTTTCACAGCTAAGTAAGCATGGCCCACTTCGCCCCACTGAGGATCTTTCACGCCGACAACGGCAACTTCGTGAACCCATGGAACCTCAGATAAAACTTTTTCGACTTCAACCGGATAAACATTTTCGCCACCTGATTTGTACATGTCTTTTTTACGACCTACGACGTAGAAATAACCTTCAGGATCAAAATAAACTAAATCTCCAGTTTTGAACCAACCTTCACTGAAAGTTTCAACGGTGGCTTTTTCGTTATTCCAGTAGCCGGCCATCGTCATCGGGCCTTTTAGCCAAAGTTCGCCAACTTCTTTAGGTCCGCACTTGTCACCTAGGTCGTTGACGACTTGAACATCAACGTAGAAATTCGGAAATCCAATCGAACCCATTTTGCGAACAGCATCTTCTTCATTTAATGAAAAAATATTCGGGCCACATTCAGTCAGACCGTAACCCTGGCGGATTGAAATATGTTTTGTGCCCCAAGTACGAATTTCTTCAAGCGGCATCGGCTCGCCACCGACGATACCGTAACGAACCGAAGATAAATCAACAGTCGCAAAGTTTTTTGAGTTCGACATCATTTTCATCGTCGTAGGCACTCCAAACAACAACGTCGTTTTGTGTTTTTCAGATAAAGCTAATATCTGATCGCCATCAAATTTTTTAATTAAAATAATATGTGCGCCACGATGTAGGAATGGTGTCGATAAAACATTCCAACCACCGGTGTGGAATAGCGGTAAGAAAGTGACGGCTGCATCAGACTGGCAAACATTTAATCGCAGGCTAGTGTTGATTGAATTCCAGAAAAGCATGCTATGACTGATCATGGCACCCTTCGGAAATCCCGTTGTACCTGACGTGTAGATAATTAAACCGATATCTTCAGGCTTTGATAGAAATTCAGTGAATTGTTCGGGACGTTTTGTAATTGCTTCGAAGCAAGTGGCTGTATCATTTTTAATCGACATCCAGTGCTTTTCATCAACTTGGATATCTTTTTTCACTGTTTGCAAAACCGGAAGAAATTGGTCTTCGTAAACAATCAAAGCTGGGGCTGAATCATTAATTAAATATGTAATTTCGCGCGCGGTTAAGCGATAATTGATCGGAACTAACATGGCCCCAATTCTAGATAATGCAAAAAATAAAACAAAACTAGAAACTTCATTTGTTGAAAAATGAATAACACGGTCGCCAGGCTTAATACCCATGGTATTTTTTAAATAAAAAGCACCAGCGCACGCTTGCTTATAGAAATCACTATACGTTAACTGAACACCCGAATCACCATCAGTTAAAGCAATCGCTTTCGGAGAGTAATGCCCCCAACGTTTAAGCCAATCGATTTCGGTCAGTGTGGTTTCGTGTGTATTCATCATGTGTCGTAGCTCCAACGGATAGCTAACGCTGTCATACTCATGCCGCCACCAGAACCAAGCATCACGATCAAGTCGCCTTTTTTAAGCTTGTGCTGATCAGCCGCATCACTGAGTGCCATTCCGATCGAAGCGCTACCTGTGTAGCCGTAACGATCCATGATGTAGTGCGCACGATCACGAGGTAACTGAAGAGTATCCATCGTTTCGTAAATGCTTTGCACGTTAAATTGAGTGATGAAGTATTGCTTCACATCAGAAGGTTTTGCGCCAACTTCAGCCAAAACTTTTTGAGTCAAACGTGGCCAGTGAAGTCCGTTTGTTTCAGGTGGAATTTTTTTCGGGAATGATAATAAGTGATGCTTTTGTTCTACCGCCATGTGCGTGATCGGCTCAGCAGAGCCACCCGCGTAGATTCCCATATAGTCGTGGTACTGACCGTCTGTGTACATCGTGCTGGCTAAGATACCTGTTTCTTCGGTGGTCGCTTGAATAACAACGGCGCCGGCACCATCAGCAAATAACGAAGCGATTTTGTAGTCATCAAAGTTAAGCCATTTACTCATCGCGTACGCGCCAACAACTAAAATATTTTTGTATTTCGCATCTGCGGTAATGTATTTTTGAGCTAAGTCACACGCAGTAACAAAACCGGCACAAGCTGAATTTAAGTCAAAAGTTCCGGCGTTAACTGCGCCTAAACGAAAATTAACAACAGAAGCTGTCGAAGGAGATAAGTAATCAGGAGTGTCGGTAGCTACAACGATCAAATCTAAATCTTTTGCCGTGATACCCGCTTTTTTCATCGCCTGTTCAGCTGCCGGAATAATTAAATCGCTGGTGCGTTGATCTGCAGACATCCAACGACGCTCTTTGATGTTACGTGATTTTTCTAAAAAAGATCCGATGTCTTTTTTGTAAAGTTCGTCGAAGTAAGAATTAGGAATAACTTTTTCAGGAGCGTAATGTCCTGTGCCTACGATCGTTGCATAGCGTTTAGCGGGCTGCTGCGTGTTCATGTAAACTCCTTTACCGAATATGATGGTGTGTTTTACTCTCTAAAATTCGAAATGAACATCAGTTTATACTTGGCGTTACCATGTTTTTCACTGGGACGTTAGGCCGCGACCTGCTAGGTTGCTGAAAGTAAAAAAACTTATAAAATAGGAGCTAAAAATGAACTCAAGTTCGAATTCAAATCTAAATTTTTCGTTTAAAAATAAATCGGCTGTAGTTACTGGAGCCGGCCAGGGCATTGGTTTTCAGATCGCTTTGTCTTTTTTACAAGCGGGTGGACAAGTTTCTATCTGGGATTATTCTCAAACGGCGTTAGACAACGCGAAAAAAGAACTTGCGCAATTTGCTGATAACGTTCACTTCGTGCAAGTTGACGTCACGCAAGTTGATTCGTGCACAAAAGCCGCAGCGGCTTTGCCATGGCCTTGTGATATTTTAGTTAACAACGCAGGTATCACGCGTGATAAATCGTTTGGTAAAATGACATTCGAAGATTGGAATGCAGTTATTAACACAAATTTAACTGGCTTGTTCAACGTGACTAAGACTTTGTCTGAAAAAATGAACACAGCTTCGGCGCACAAACGTATCATCAACATTTCTAGCGTTGTGGGGCTTTACGGCAACTTCGGTCAAACGAACTACGCGGCAGCAAAAGCGGGCGTTATCGGTATGACAAAAACTTTAGCGAAAGAGTTAGGCCGTAAAGGTTTCACAGTGAATGCAGTGGCTCCGGGCTTCATTGCAACGGCAATGACAAACGCAATGCCTAAAGAAACTTTAGACGCCATGGCTGCTAAAGTTCCAGTGGCACGTTTAGGTTCAACCTCAGATATCGCCAACGCGGTTATGTTCTTGTCATCTGAACAAGCTTCATACATCAACGGCGCAACAATCAGCGTTGACGGCGGAATCGTATTATAATTTAATTTTTTTCAGTCTGAAATTAAAAAGGCGAGTCGATTTTTCGATTCGTTTTTTTTATTCTAAGCTACAGACTTTTTAGATAATTCGTTAAATTTTGATAACCAAAAGTATTCACAAATCCGTTCGATCCGGTGAATTCATAGGGGCAGGTTGTAGCGTAAATTAACGCGCTGGCCGAAACTGCATTGCCGACGAACACAGAAAGCTCGTCAATCCCACCACCTGCAATCGTCGCTTTCGTGCCGCAAGCGGCGTAAGTCATTTTGTCGAATAAAAATAGAATCTGCGAAAGCTGAGCGTCGGTTAAAAATAATGTTTTAGGCAAAGGTAAACCGGTTGTTCCGCTACCACCCGTAACGGCTACGATCAGTTGTTTGGCTAAAACATCGACGCGGTAAGTGATATCGTATTGATAAATGGGAGGCAGCGAACCCGAAGTGTAGCGCCACTGCAAAGTTGTTACTTGTGCGGTGATTGCATTCACCGCATTTGGAACTAAAGTGGTGACTCCGTTATGATCCATTTTTTGATTTGAACAATTTTGAAAAGTAAAAAGAACAGTCCCTAAAGCGATCGCTAAAATGACAAATAGTTTATTTTTTTTTAACATCATAAAAGCTCCGCAGACATATCTTGCTAAGTCTTAATGATATCAAAAAGCCTAAATTTTTCTTAAGAAAATTTAGGCTAGGTCCTGGTTTGGCTTAATAATCGATTACAGATGAATTGTATTAAAACTAGAAAGAACCGCTCATATTGATACTGGTATAGTAATTCGTTGTTACATCTGAATTATCCACATTTTGGCTGCCTTGAGCGAACGGAACGCCGGCCTCTGCGCCAACCGATAATGCTGAGTTTGTGAACTGAAATTGGTATTTTAGAGCGGCTGATACGTTCCAGTCTTTTTGAGCGTTGCGATAGAAATTATCATCGTCGATGCGACCGCGAAACTTATCAAACCCTTTTATCGCTTCTTTGTGGCGGTAATAGCCGGTCATACGCGGAGTAAATCCGTATCTCACTGGGTAGTCGAACCACGTATCTAATTTGTATAAGTTTCCTAGGGTGTAATCGTTTGGATTTTTACCCGTGCGAAAATCTGCAAATAACCGAGATCCGAATTGAAAAGCAGGTTGCATATACATGACCGTTAAGCCAGCCAAAGCATCGTAAGTGCCCGAACCATGCTGGGCATTGTAAGCTAAATCATAATCTTGAAGGCCCGGAAGAATACTTTTATTGCGAATTGTTCCTGTTGGTAACGACACACCAAAGTCGCCAATAACAAGCCAAGAGTTTTTAAAAGTAATCGGAGTAATAAGAGTTAAATAAGTGTCGCCTAATCCTTCGGTACGATCGTTCGACTTTTCAAAAACTGTATTTTTGAATTTTGGAAAAATGGTCTCTGTATAAAATTCGTAGTGCTGGGCTAAAACACTAAAAGTCCAATCAGGCGAAATCGTATACGTTAAATTCATCAGATCAATACGTGAATTTAATTTATCAAAATCGTAAGCTTGGCTATCAGCGGCCTTCTTGCCTTGGATATCGTAATAGTAAGACATCAAGCTTACTTTGAATTTCGGAGCTGCCGGAGCGACCTGAGCCGCTTTAGCTGTCGACTGTGCAGAGGCGTCTTTAGACTCGTCAGCCCACGTAGCTAAGGTTAAGATGAAGGTAAGTCCGAATAAAACAACTGTGATTGGATTCATTTTTTGCATGCAAGATGCGTATTGCACACGCAAAAATGAGTCAATCACAATCTGTTTTTTTAATTATTCAAAATTTTTTAACACCTAAGAACTATTCTATTCAACTTTAGATGTCGAAATTGTAACAGAGTTAATTACTCTAGATTTAGCAAAACACCTATGCTACAGGCTGAGTGTCTTTCTAAAGACCAAATATTCTGAGGGGAATTTATGCGCTTTTTATTAGCACTTGTTTTCGTAGCTTCGTGTGTAGCGTTCGCAGATGGTTCAAACAAAAGTTTTTCAGGCTTAAAAAAGTTGACCAACGGTCACGAAATTTTTGCCGATTATACTCCGGCTAAATCAGGGATGCCTACTTTAACTTTAGTGAACGGTTTAACTTTTTCAACCCGAGATTATTTCGTATTAGCAGCGATTTTAAAAGATCACGGATACGGCGTTTTACTTTATGACGCAACAGGAATGGGCCAAACATTGTTGGCTAATCCAATGCCCGAAGCTCCGGTTAAGGTCGACGCGCAAATTGCTGAACTTGACGAATTAATGTCTATTTTTAAAATCCCAGCTCCGTACAATTTATTTGGATTATCTTATGGTGGCGGAATTTTATCGGCTTACGGCGCGGCTCACCCTGAAAAAGTGAACAAATTGTTAATGTTGTCTCCGTACACAGAAGTGATCGAAGAAAGTAAGAATTTAATTTTAAACGAAATTAAACAAACACGCGTCATGTTTCCGTACAATAAGGCGACTGACCAAGAGTTAGCAAATTACTTCATCCGTCAGTTCGTTTATCAAACCTACCCTATCTATGAACCAAGCGTTTTAGAAAATCCATATAAGTTAGAAGGTATTGCAAAACTGGTTCAAGGAATTACTCCTTATGCTCCGATGGATGATGCTGGTAAATTGCCAGCGCACTCGGTTTACATGATGATCGGTGTTGAAGACGAATACGTTAAAAAACCGGGTTATGACAAATACTGGAATGTCATTTCTGCTGAAGCTAAATGTAGTTACACGGCGGTTGAGTACAGCAAACATAAAATTTCTTCGACGTATCCATCATTTGTGGCTCGTTGGGTAAATTACGTTATGACGGGGCAAGCGCCTTGCAATGGCCTTGAGTACTCGGCTAATCCTTTAATGGAAACAATTACGATCGATAAAAAAACGATCAAGCTTCCTGATTTCAAAAAATAGTTTTTAGATTTCTAGAAATCTTATTTCAAACGAGGATTTTATGGCGCAATCGGCAGAAGCAAACGTAGAAGTTCGAAAAAATACCAGCCCACGAGACATTTTATTTGTTCACGGGAATTTGGCTTCGAAACGTTGGTGGTACCCGGTTGCAGAAATGGCTGAAGCGCGTTTTAAAAAAATGGGTCAGACTTTAGGTTCAATGGTTATGGCTGATATGCGTGGTCACGGGCAACCAGATCACGTTGTAGCTGGCCCCATCACGGTCGATGAAATCGTTAATGACTTCATTCAAATCAGCGAAAAAAATAATTTGAAAAATGTTTTAGTTGTTGGTCATTCGGCCGGCGGTTTAATTTCGGCTTTACTGCTTGCGCGTCGCCCTGATTTATTTACCGGTGCAGTTCTTGTCGATCCGGTCGGTCCGACGGGTCTTAAAAATGTTCCTGACGACATTGAAGACAAATACAAAATGATGACGAACGATCGTGGCATCGCTTCTTACGTTGTGGGACTAACAATCTATAATAACGACGGAGAAAAAGAATTTTTCAAAACAACCATTATGGATGACAGCATGGCGGCGCTACAGGCGGCGGGTGTTGGTTTAGTTAAAGCCTTAATGGGTGTTGATTACACGGCTGAAATTTCTAATGTAAAACAACCAGTTGTTCTTTTTCACGGAACCCATGACTGGGTTTTAGATGAGGCGAATGCGACTGATCATCAAAAATTAATGATGAATTCGAAGTTTGTGAAATTACCGGATAACGGGCATTGTATGAATTTCGAAAACCCTGAACGACTTCTAGAAGAAATCATTCAGGCAATTTAAATATTTTAATTAATGATTAACCGTTTGCATCGTCGGTGATAGCACGCGGTATGGATTATCTGAGTATTCTAATAAATACATAAATGGTTCTATATTTTTTTGAAACACGGGTTGAATTACAGAAGCCCCTGGATAAAATCCCCCGCCCATTCCTGCATTTCCTGGATCAAGTTCGAATGTGAATGAAATAATTTTGTGGGCTCCGTAGGCCCAGTCTGTTGTGTCGCCGCTAGCAATGTATAGTTCGGAAGTTTGTTCGGGTGTGTAGCCGTTCCATTGTGCCATTGTTAAGGCCATTTTTTCGTGAACCGCTTTGTCGTTTGCGGTTGGGATGCCGTCGTATTTATGTCCCCACGGGTACAAAATTAATTTTGAAAACGAATGTAGTGAAAGTAACGTTGTGATGTTCGTGTGGCTTTCGATGTAGTTTTTCATCGCGATCGTTTCGACTTCTGAAAACGGTGCGGGGCCCATGTAAACTTCGCTATTTGTATCACTTGATGAACCACCCGTACCCCATTGGTAACTGTAGTTACGGTTTAGATCCACTCCGTAAGTTCCGTTTGAATTGCGAACGCGATTTTTTCTCCACATTTTGTATTGGCCATCTTGAATGTCGTATTCCATACCGTCGGGGTTAACTGTGGGAATGATGTGGATGTCGCGTGAACCGACCAGCGCGATGACTTTTTGATTTCCGCTGCGGTATTCATTGACCAAGTACTGAGCCCACATCAATGGAAGTTCGACCGATAAATGTTCGCGTGCGTGGTGTCCACCCATGTAGATGACTGCCGGCTTGGATTCGGCTTTAGTTAGGTCGGTTCCGATGCGAACGACCCACATGTCGCGGCCTTCATTGGTTTTACCAAATGATGAAAGCTGAACTAGATCTGGATTTTTGTTGGCTAGATCTTTCAACTCGTTCGTGATTTCGGTGTAGTTGTGATAAGGGGCATCAGTTGTCGGAAAGTCTTTTATCTCGTCAGCTAAATTTGAACTGGCTACTAGCCATCCTAGTTTTTTGATCGCGGCTAATTCAAGATCAGACCCATACGCAATAACGTAGTCGTCTTTAACGATTTCAATCGCAGCTCCGGTATTGGCGATCACCGAGCGTTCAAATTTATCTTTGGCTTTTACTTTCATCCAATAATATTGAAACCCGTTCGATTGAACTTCTTTGACGGACGAGAAAGTTAAAACGCTAAGCACTGCTAGAATCGATAGAAAAACTTTTTTCATATAACCCCTTCCTTGAGATAGATGAAAAAATATTAGCATGCTGATTAATTGAACCAAGGCCTTAGGTCTAAACTAGACGATAGTCGGTAGTGCTTGAAAGTATATGATCAGAATTTTTAAGAGCCGGTATTTGACTGCTTTGCCGTTAATTTTTCGAAGAGCTCATCTTTTTTTAAGAACATTAGGCCCATGCCCAAATTTTTACGCCAGATGATTTCTGCATCCATCGTGTATTCGCGGTTTAGCTGTTTCAGTTGCACGGTGACGCGGACTAAGTCGCCTTGGCGGGGCATGAAGTTAGAACTGATGATTTCGAAGAAGGCGCCAGTCGTCGAAAGGTTTCCCATTTGGCAGTAGATCTTACCGAAACGTCCGTAGACTTCGATTTGAGCGGCCTCTCGGGTTGAAAAGCGTTTCGGAGGCATGATGATGTTTCCATTGGATGACTTGCTTTGCATATTCAGATCCCCACTTCATTAGCTTAATCGGCTTAACCGCGAATGAAATGAAAATCTTTAATCGAGTAAAACCGTCAAAAAATTAGACGATTTAACTCAACTTAATTGGTATGAGTTGTTAGTCGCGGAAGGCTAGTCGCCGGTCGTTGTTGCTTTAGACCAAATTTCGTAGCGCACGCCTCTGTGGGCTTGGCTGAATTGCGAAAAGGCTAAGCCGAACTCTTTGGGTAATTGTAGATTATAAAAAGTGTCGCCTTCGAAATCGCCCGGGATGCGGGTGATGTAAATGTAATCGGTGTCGGGTAGGCTTTCTTTGTAGATTTCTCCGCCGCCGACGATCATGACTTCTTCAGGCCAAGCGCCGGATAAGGTTAATTTGTCCGCTAAGCGATAGGCTTCTTTCAATGATGAAACGTATTTTACGAATTCGTGGTCGGATTCTTTCACTGTGCGTGAAACCACGATGTGAAAACGTTTAGGTAATGGCTTACCTAAAGAGTCGAAAGTTTTTCGACCCATGATCATGATTTTTCCGGTGGTTCTTTTTTTGAAATACGTTAAGTCTTCTGGAATATTCCATAATAACTTATTGTCTTTACCAAGGACGCCGCTGTCACTAGCTGCAAGGATCTGGGATAAAATCAAACTGCGACCTCGGCTTTGATGCCTGGGTGCGGATCGTAACCTTCGATTGTGATATCTTCGTATTTGAAATCGAAAATATCTTTCACGCCAGGATTTAATTTCAATGTCGGTAATGTTTTAAAATCACGTGATAATAAAAGTTTAACTTGTTCTAAGTGATTAGAATAAATGTGCGCGTCACCTAGCGTGTGAATAAATTCGCCCACTTCTAAATTACAAACTTGTGCGATCATATGAGTAAGTAATGCGTAGCTTGCGATATTAAACGGGACACCTAAGAAAATATCGGCGCTTCGTTGATAAAGCTGACACGAAAGTTTTCCGTTTGCGACGTAAAATTGAAAAAAGGCATGACATGGTGGTAACGCCATTTTTGAAATTTCGCCGGGATTAAATGCGATCACTAAAAGTCTGCGTGAATCGGGATTTGTTTTAATTTGTTCGATCACGTTACTGATTTGGTCGATCGTTGTTCCGTCGGCGGCTTCCCATGAGCGCCATTGCTTGCCGTAAACCGGTCCAAGATCACCGTTTTCATCAGCCCATTCGTCCCAAATTCCGACTTTGTTCTCTTTTAAATATTTGATATTTGTTTCGCCTTTTAAGAACCATAAAAGTTCATGAAAGATCGAGCGTGTGTGAAGTTTTTTAGTTGTTAAAAGGGGGAATCCTTCTTGTAAATTGAAACGCATTTGGTAGCCGAACACGCTGATGGTGCCGGTGCCGGTACGATCTGATTTTACCGCGCCGGTATTTAAAACATGGCGTAATAAGTCGTGGAATTGTTTCATGTAAGCCCCCTAAAATTGCGTCTGTCTTTATTCTCCTAGATTGGTGGGGTTTGTACAGCTTCAATGCGGGTCAAAAATAAAAAAAAACGGGCTTTTTGCTAAGCCCGTTTTTAATTCGCCTAAATTTAAGGTAGCTAGGTCTATGCTGGGGATTTCAAAGGGTAATTCTGTTGAAAAACAGGACAGTTGAACCTCAAACCCAGGATGCATGGCGCATTCAGTAGTTCACGGGAAATGGCTTTAAAACATGTATCCGATGCGGAATACCGTCCAATACGGTAAACCCATTTTTCCAAATTTTTCTGAGTTATCGACCACTTCTTGGTAAGCTTTTTTATAGTCGTCAGTCGACTTAACCATATCTTCGGTTACCAGCGGATTACTAATATTTGAAATTTTTGTTGTTAAATCAACTGATGGACCCGATGGCGACAAATATCCTAAATCCATTCCGAAAGTCATGCCGAATGAAGTTTTCCATAACCAACCAATGTGCGGTAAAAAATAATTCGCTTTAATTTTGTCATTGATCGCCACATCAGCGGTTCCAGAGACAGGTGACGTCACTTGAATCTGTCGGTTCGCATCGACATTCACTTCGTGCTTTCCAAATCCTAAACCTAAGTAGAATGATCCTGCAAATGGATGGTATCTTAAAACGGCTTCTTGATTTGAAATTTTAAAATTCGCTCCGTTTGGAAGATCACTACTTTTTGCAAGGTTATTGATTTTGTATCCACCGGCATTTAATGCGACGGAAAAATATTTTGATGAGTGCCAGTAATCTAAACCGTAATTTAAAATGTGCGGAACATTAATGTCGCCGTGAAAACCGAACAAATGCCCATCGTGTGCCGCCGGAGTTTCTTTGCGAGTCGTATTATCACGAGTCGCCTCTTTGCGAACTTTCGGTTTTGGTTTTTCTTCTTCGATTTCGTACGGCTGATCAGGAACTGGTTCGATGCCATCATTATCAATAACCGAAGGTACGGCTTGAGTTGGCGCTAATTTATTTGTGGTAGTTTTTCCCGACATGGGTTTCGTCGCGGGCACAGCTTGTGCTTTTTTAGCAGCGTTCGGAACCACTTTCTTTTGTGCAGCGGTTGGCTTTGCCAAAGTTCCATCTGCGGGATCGTTCACTGAATCTGCAGCGGTTTGTGTATCAGATGGGTTTTCGATTTGTGCCAGTGCCAAGCTGCTTGTCAGCAGCGTGATCACGAAGAATTTTTTCATAATAAACATCCTTGTTTATGTAGAAGATCATTTTTTAAAATTTATTGAAAGTTTTGAACTTGAGCAATGTATGGAAGATTACGGTAGTAACCTTGATAGTCTAACCCGTAACCAACCACGAACTCGTTCGTGATCTTAAAGCCCACGTGATCTAACTTGCATGGAACTTTTAAAGCTTCTGGTTTTTCTAATAACGTCACCGTTGTTAATGAAGCTGGGTTTCTTGATTCGATTGATTTTTTTAAGTAATTCATCGTTAAACCAGTGTCGACGATATCTTCAACTAAAATAACATGCTGACCTTCAATTGCACTTGATAGATCTAATGTGACTTTCACTTCGCCAGATGAAGATGTTCCACCGTTGTAGCTAGATACGCCGAAGAATTCACATGTGATATCTGTGTCAATCTGACGAATCAAATCAGAATAAAACATGAACGAACCTTTTAAAACGCAAATGGCTGTTACTTTTTTGCCTTTAAACTTTTCTGTTAAAATCTTGCCGATTTCAGAAACCTTTTTTTGTAACGTTTCTTCAGAAATGTAAGTTGATAATTTTAAACTTTTTGGATTCATGGCCTTAGCTCTCCTTCAAGGGGTGGTCTTTAAGATGCGATGTTTTTATATCGTGTTTAGGCCACTAAACATAGGAATTATTTAGTAACTCTCCAAGGCCGCCGGCCCCCGGAACAATATATTGGTTATCATTCAAACCTTTTTCTTGGTCCCAGTAAAGCCCTAACGGAGATTGCAGTACGTTCGCCGGAGAAAGGCCTCGGTCAACGCGTAGGGCGAAGACATGAACGGGTGCTTTGTGAGCTAAAACTTTCTTCAGGTATTCAGGGGTTACGATTAAATGAAGGGCAACATAAGCTTTAGCTCGACCTTCGATTTGTTTTTCGTAGTAATCGATGGCCGAAGTTAGTGTGCCACCCGTTGCGCCCATAGGGTCTGGAAAAAAGATCGAGGCTTCTTCAATTCCGCCGCCGATTTTGTAACTACCTAATTGAGTGCCGGTGACTTGCTGGGAATTATTCGTCATGCGCGCCGCAAAGATGTGATCCTGGCGAATGTTTTCAGCAGGTAAAATTGAGTGTAAAAGATCGTAGCAAATATGACTCGGAAAAGTACCAGCACGAGCCAAGTTAACCGAGACGGCCTTATTTGATTTCGAGAAAACCTCGGTCGTTAACTTTGCTTCTGGATGCATTTCACCCATGCGGGTTTGAAATGTTTGAATCTCTTTTTTTAGAACCGTATTTGCTGCATGTTCAACAAGGCCTGCGTATAACTTTTCAATTAAACGATTAATCTGGGGCTGAGTTGTTTGATTCAAGCAAAGCTCGGTCAACATGGATTGCAGAAAGGTATTATTTAATAAATGAAAGTTAGTGCCGTAATGATGAGTTTGTTCAGTTGTCATGAACCTATTTAACTACAGGTTCTATCAGAATAACAAACTTAGAATTTTGTGTCATAAAGTCTTGCGACTTAAAGATCTGGAATGGTGCCATATTAAGTTCGTTGCGCTCAGGTCCCAAACTTTGGGGCGTTAGGCTATCGACTAAAAAGAAAACAGATCCTTTGGGTAAATCAAATTCAGCTGGAAAGCGGTCGCGGCTTTGGCGGCCATTGCGCGCTACGGTAATGGCACCGTGAACAATACCATCGAAGGATTTTAATTCGTAATTTACGCTAAGGCCAACAACTTGAAGTCCGTCATCACTCATTTTACCGGATACATTGGTTTCAATCTGGCCGATGCTGAGCTTTTTTTCGGTCGTTTTTAAATACTGAAGAATTTTATCACCGCGCTTTGCAAAGTCAGGTAAAATGCCGGCCGAATACTCTTGTAAATTTTGAAATAACCCTAGGTTAGAACTGTCTGATATCCAACGCTGTAGAACGTCTCGGTTTACTTCGGCGTAGGTTAACTTGAAAAGCACGCCGGCCGTGGCCGCATCGGCCGTGCCGCCATCTTTACCATCAGCTGCTTTAGCCATCGAAGCCACTTCAGGCTGATGAGGTGGTGCTTTCGGCAAACTTGAGTTCGAGGGTTGCGTGGCTTCGAAAGACGCCGACTCGTTCGTTGCAATTTCGATTTCTTTGTTTTCTAGCCCGGGCAAGTTATCTTTTGAATCACCTGAAGGGCTTGCGACGGTCGAAGAGGTGGTCGATGTTTTCACAAGACGAGTCGATCCAGTGCGTTCGGATTTTCCAAATTTTGCAGCGGGAGAGTTTCCGATCAAATAAGAGCCTGATACAGCGGCGATCACAACTAAAACGGCAATCTGAATTCCAACATTTTCGGTCAGCTTTTTGAATGTTGATTTTTCGCGGGGTCTAAACGTATGCATATTGACGCCACACTGAGCGCAATATTGATCTTCGGGTTGTGAAAATCCGCAGCGCGGACAGGCAATCATCATCGTTTAATTTATCCCTTGTTTAACAGTAAGCGATTCTATCTTGACGCACAAATTTTCGAAATTTAAGATATGACCTAGGTCTAGCTAAATCACGGGGATTTTTTTGAGTACTTCAAACGGCAGCGGTCACATTCCAGTTTTATTGAACGAAGTGGTTGATTCGTATGCTTCGTTGAAAGAAAAGTCAGACTTAGTCTACTTTGATGGAACTTTCGGACGCGGCGGACATTTTCAAGCGATCCAGAAAAATTATAGCATTAAAAAAGCGTACATTGCCGATCAAGATTTAGACGCCATTGCGGCCGCTAAAAATAACTGGCAAGACTTAATATCTAAAAATAAAATGGATATTTTTCACGGAAGTTTTTTAGATTTTGCACGGCAAAACAACAATAAGTTAGATATGATTCTTTTGGATTTAGGCGTTAGTTCTCCGCAGTTAGATCAAGCGCAGCGCGGATTTAGTTTTAATAAAGATGGTCCATTAGATATGCGAATGAATCAGAAAGCTGAAAAGTCGGCAGCTGATTTAATTAACAATTTGCATCCTGATGAATTGATGCACATTTTTAAAACTTACGGGGAAGTTCCAAATCCGTATCATGTTGTCAAAGCCATCAATCAAGACCGTGTTTTAAAACCATATACCACGACAATGCAATTAGCTGGACTGATCGAACGCGTCGATGGCTGGCAGAAAAAAGGTTTTAATCCGGCCACGCAGTATTTCATGGCCTTACGTCTTGCGGTCAATCAAGAACTAGAAATTTTGCAAGAAGCGATTCCATTGTTTATAGATCAGTTGCAAGACGGAGGTCTGTTTTCGGTTATTACTTTTCATTCTTTAGAAGATCGCATCGTTAAAAATCTTTTTAAAGATACGGATGTGGGTTTTTTAAAAAATAAAAAAGTCATTGTTCCTTCTGAAGAAGAATGTAGAATAAATGTACGAGCGCGAAGCGCGAAGTTACGAATTTTTCAAAAAGGCAAGATGCCAGAAAAACCAGATAAGTTCGCGGCCCGTAGGGCGCTCAGAGATAAACCACAAACGTAATTGTGGAAAAAAACGAATTCAAGGATTGAATCGTTCAACGATAATATGAGGTCAGGATGAACTCCGGTGATATACGTCAGTTAAAACCTTTTCTTAGTTTACTATTTATCATTTTCACGTTGCTTGGCTTAGTGTTTATCAAAATGGAAGAACGTCGCATGTCGTACGTTGTTCTAAAATCAACCCGAGAATATAAAAAAAATAGCGAGATTGCCCGTCAGAAAGAAATTTCGTTGGCTAAATCATTACGTCCGCAATTAATGGAAACAGTCGCGATGCAGCGATTGACGATGCGTAAAATAAAACCGGGTCAAATTATTAATTTAACGGCACCGCAAGCGGCGTCTATGACGGTTAATAAACCGCTGGCACAAAATAAAAACTTAAATGACTCTGTGGTGAATCCTTGAAAGCTAAAATTATCACGCTGTTCGCGTTCGTTTCGTTCTTGTGGGTCGTCTTATTGGGGCGTGCTGCGTACCTTCAGTTTTTACCGCATGATAAATTAAATCATCTACAAGAAAAGCAATTTCAAACTGTAGTGACTTTGCCTTCACGCCGTGGCGCTATCGTTGATGTGAATGGTAAAGAGCTTGCGATGACATCGCCGGCTTATTCTTTGTATGCGGACCCTAAGATTATTGAAAATAAAAAAATGGCGGCTAAGAAATTAGCTAAGATTTTAAATGAATCTTATAATTCAGTTTACGCAAAAATTAAAAATGATTCGAAACGTTTTGTATGGCTCGATAGATTAATTCCGGCATCTCAAGCCGAAGAGATTCGTAGTTTAGAAATTCGTGGTTTAGGTTTGGTTGACGAATGGAAGCGTGTTTATCCCAACGATCATTTACTTTCATCAACCTTGGGTTTTGTCGGTAAAGAAGGGCAAGCTTTAGAAGGATTAGAGCTTCATTTTGATTCTATTCTTAAAGGTGAAAAGAAAAAGGTAACGCTACGTCGTGATGCGCGCGGCAGACCCTTAGTGCAAGACGGTTTATTATTTACCGAAACGCCGCAGGGAAAAGAAATCAAATTAACGATCGATTCAGAGCTACAATACTTTGTTGAAACAGAATTATCAGATGCCATGAGACATTTCGAAGCCGACGGGGCTTGGGCAGTTGTGCTAGATGCAAAAACGTCGGCGATTCGTTCGATTGCAAGTCTTCCACATTATAATCCAAATAATCCGGGTGCTTCGACACCATTCGCTAGAAGAAATCGCGCCGTGACTGATACGTTTGAGCCCGGCAGTACCATGAAGTCATTCGTCATTGCGGGAGCGATTGATCAGAAGGTCGTTCAGCCAACGACAAAAATATTTTGCGAAAACGGTAATTTTCGAATCGGTAAACGCGTCATTCATGAAGCGGAACAAGCCCATGCCCAAGGAACAATTTCAGTTAGCGAAATATTAGCATTCAGCTCAAATATTGGAACTTCAAAAATCGCTTTTAAAATGGGTGATCAAAAGTTAAAAGATGATTTAACAGCTTTTGGGTTCGGCGAACGAAGTGGTGTTGATTTACCTGGCGAAGCTAAGGGAATTAAAGTGGCTTTGCCTTGGCGCGATCACTTGTTAGCGAACGTTTCTTTCGGACAAGGCATTACGGTCACCCCATTACAGATGGCCAATGCATATGCGGCCATCGCTAATGGTGGAATGCTGAATCAACCTTACATCGTGCAAAGTATTTCTGACTTAGAAACAAATGAAGTTGAAGTGCAAACACCCAAAGTGATTCGTCGTGTAGTTTCAGAAGAGACGGCCGAACAGATGCGGACGATGTTGTCTTTAGTAACGACGATGGGGTCGGGCAAAGCAGCAAGCGTACCGGGTTACACCGTAGCCGGCAAAACCGGAACGGCGCAAAAGATTAAAACAGAAGGAATTGGTTACATGAAGGGCGGTTATATTGCTAACTACGCTGGATTCATACCTGCACACAATCCTGAATTTGTTATTTTTGTGGCCCTTGATCATCCACGTAAAGGGTATTACGGAGCGCAGGTGGCGGCTCCGGTATTTTCTAAAATTGCTTCGTATGCCGTTCGTAAAAAAGGTGTGACTCCAGATATTTTAACCGAAAAGACCTTAGCGGTACGAACTAAAGAAGAAAGAAGTTTATCTGAAAGTTTGTTAGAAGATAAAATTGTCTCTGTAGATCAAGACACTTCGAAAACCGAACACAACTTAGTCGCCGAAGCACCACAATTTAAATCGTTAACCGTGCGTGAAGTCTTATCGCGCGCCGCTGAACAACAAATTCAAGTTAAGTTCATCGGTTCGGGGCGGGTCGAAAACACGTGGCCCGCTGAAGGTGGATTACTTGGGCCTGATCGCACGATGAGTGTCTTTTTAAAAGAGTAATAATCAGTAGAAAATATAGAAATTCTTTTTAAAATCTTAAACCCAACAAATTTCAGTTCTTTTCAGCACGTTCGTGTTCGTCTTTAGCCCTTTTACCAGTTCTGCGTTTCATCCTGAGACACCTTCTTAATTTAAACATCAAGCCGTATACGAAAGCTTCCGATAAAAATACATTCGCTGGTGTTCCAGAGCTTTGAACGCTGCATTCGGGTTCGTTCGCAGATGTGAAAACGCATGACTAGCTGCTTGTAATCAGAAGCATGAAAAGGAATTGAAGTAAAGTGAAACAGTTTACACAAAAAAATAGACTAACAAGCAATTTTATATTAGTAGCTGCGGCTTCTTGTTTGTCTATGTTTTCTGGCTGTAGTCGGTTATCTGAGGTTAGTTTTCCGAAATATGAATTAACTTTGGTAAATACGCCAAGTAAAGTGAGCTCAAATACGACCTTAAATGTATCTGTTCAAGGTACCGCTGTGTATGCTTACCGTTATAAGATCGGCCCCGCGGCAGCAACATCTTGTTCTGATAGAAACGGATATTCAAACTCGACAACATCAACATCGTCTCCGATTAGCGATGATCTGTCTGCTTATCCAGATCAAAAAATGGTGTTGTGTGTTTTAGCGGTTGATAGCCAAGGCGTGCAAGCTTTGTATCAAGACGCTAAAGTTGTTGATTGGTATATCGACCGCGTTCCATCCAGCGTTACGTCCAATGAATACGAACAAGCGTTTTCAGAATCAGATACCGGAACGCAAACCATCACCGTAAAGAATACGATCGCTAAACCTTACCCAGTCAATATCAGTTACAAATTAACTGGTAATTCGACATACATGATCGATCATAATTTACCAACCAGTGGTGTTGTAACGATTCCTGCCAACTCATTAACGGGCACTATCACTTTTCAAATTTTACATAATTCAGCCGTTTCGAAAAGTTCAAATTTTGTACTTAGCTTGTTAGCAAGTGACGCATCAGTCGTAACGATCGATAACGAGTACAATTCAAGTTTCTTTATTAAAGATGTTGATGTCGTTAAACCAACGGTTTCGCAGCTGGCAACCGATGGTTACACGATATGTGCGATTTTAAGTGATGGATCTTTAAGATGCTGGGGGCGTAATGATTACGGTCAAGTCGGTGCTGGAGCCAGTAAGTTTCCGTCTACGGCGGTAACGGTTGATCCCGGGGTTGCGTATTCGAAAGTCTCTGTCGGTAGTTATTCGACGTGCGGAATAACGACAGCTAATGTTTTAAAATGTTGGGGTAAAAATACGAATGGCCAGTTGGGTCTTGGAAACGTCGCCGATACTTTAGTGCCAACGATTGTTGACGCCGGAGTTCAGTACGCGAGCGTGGTCACCCATAATTCTACGACGTGCGCGATTACAATTGCGGGATTGTTAAAATGCTGGGGATATAATGCATCAGGATCGATCGGAGACAATACGATTGTTGATAAAAATTTACCTGTCCCGATCGATTCGGTTACTGTTTATGCTGAAGTTGCGATGCATTCTGGAACCACGTGTGCCCGCACAACGGCAAACGTTTTGAAATGTTGGGGAGCCAATGCGAAGGGTCAAGTTGGAAACAACAGTACTTCCAACCGAACGACGCCGATTGCAATTGATGGAGCGGTTCTATATTCGAAAATCGCTTTAGGGAATACAACTACATGCGGAATCACGACAACCAATTTCTTGAAATGTTGGGGGGTAAATAGCGCCGGTCAAGTGGGTGACGGCACGACGACAAAAAAACTGGTTCCAACAACCATCGACGGCACAGCGAATTACGCACAGGTGAAAACGAATAGTGGGTCAACGTGCGGAATTACTTCGACGAGCATTTTAAAATGCTGGGGCGCCAATGATAACTATCAAGTCGGTGATAATACAAATACGAACAGAACAGCGCCAATTGTTATTGATAGCGGAACGTTATATTCATCGATGACAATTCAATCGGGCGCAAAATGCGCGATTACAACGTCGAACGACTTAAAATGTTGGGGTTATAATACAAACGGTGAATTAGCAGATGGAACATACACGCGTCGGGCAACTCCGACCTTGATTGATAGTGGTGTGTCTTACAACTTTGTTATTTCTAATAATAGCATCAGCTGTGCTATCACATCGTCAGGTGACGCAAAATGTTGGGGCGTGAATAATTATGGAACGACCGGTGATGGCTCTATTGGTTCGACGGTGAACCCAACGGCAATTGATGCGGATACTTACATTCAGTTCTCGGGTGGAAACGGGGCGGAGTGCGCGATAACAACGTCTAATGTTTTAAAGTGTTGGGGTATCGCCGGTTCTGGACAGCAGGGAGACGGCACATTTGTCCAAAAAATTGCGCCGCATGTTGTGGACCCAG
>JACMQO010000062.1 GCA_014376935.1 Bdellovibrio sp. | reverse complement strand
TTTTAATATTTCTTTTTTGTCGGGTACGCCATGGCAAACAACATTATTTACAGATGAACATAAAGCGTATTCAAAATCATACTTGCCGATCGATGCGGGGATGGGGTCGTAGTCTTCAACGATCCATTTTTCGGCAAGCTTTGCAATATGGTATGTGCTGACGCCAGCTTTTACTTCAGGAATCAGTCGGGATAAAATTTCTCCGGCGATTTGACCGGTTTTACGGTAAAGCACCAGATCTTGTTCAGATTTTAAGTGAATCATTTGATGCGTACCTTTTTAATTATTTTTTCAATCGATAGATCTGGGTATGTTAGTAACAAATTTCTGATCTCTTCATAATTGATACTG
The DNA here is from genome assembly GCA_014376935.1 of Bdellovibrio sp. Lineage (GTDB taxonomy): Bacteria > Bdellovibrionota > Bdellovibrionia > Bdellovibrionales > Bdellovibrionaceae > Pseudobdellovibrio. Next base: position 10,873 of record JACMQO010000062.1, on the reverse strand, counting down.
GGATGCAGTTCAGCCAGCATGCCGATTTTAATCCAATGTTCGGCCTGTGAGTTTAATGATCTATCAAAGACCTGTGATGCTTTTCTTAACTCGTCATGTAGTTCGTCGCTAATTTTTACTATACCCATATACGTTATGTAGCATAACGTATATGAATTGTCTAGCGGCCCGTGGGTCATTTTGTCTCATGCGAAGCTTAGGTCTTTGCTGAAAATAGAATTAAGTTTAGAATCAGGGCCGTGAAAGACAAGCCTGCATGGCTTTTAAAGGACGTAGCGATATGGCAAACCCGCAATTTTGTAGTGCCGACGAAGCAGTTAAAAGTATTCAATCCGGAGCCCACATTTTTATTCACGGGGCCGCAGCAACCCCGCACCGTCTTATTGATGCGTTGGTGGCTCGCGCCTCAGAGCTTAAAGATATTACTCTTTATCATATGCACACGGAAGGCCCGCTGGAATATCTGAAGCCCGAATACAAAGAAACATTTAAAGTGCGCAGTCTTTTTGTTGGTGCGAATGTTCGTGCCGCTCTTGATTTTGATCGTATTGATTATATCCCGTGTTTTCTTTCTTAAATGCCGAAACGTTTTAAAAGTGGCGCCATTAAAATTGATTTCGCTTTTATTCAAACATCGGCCCCAGATAAAAATGGCTATGTTTCATTAGGAACTAGCGTTGATATTGCAAAATCGGCGGTGCTGGCAGCGGGTTGCGTGATCGCAGAAATCAATCAGCAGATGCCCCGCACTTTTGGGGATGGGCTACTTTCAGTTTCACAATTACATTTTGCGGTTGAATCAAATCATCCACTTTTTACCAGCCATGAAGTTAGCGTTACTGAAGACGAAAAAAAGATTGGTCAGTACGTCGCCCAACTAATTGATGACGGATCGTGCTTACAGGCGGGCATTGGTTCGATTCCAAACGCCGTGATGGCCGCTTTAAAAGATCATCGGCACCTAGGTGTCGGCCTCTTTCTTTTCAAAAATTTTTGCCAATAGCTTTCCGGGGCCGGGTACCGTTTACCTAAATCAAACTTTGAAATTTCATGCTCCGGTTTATCTGAATGAAAAAATTCAGTACCGTTTAGAAGTGATCGCGCAGAAAGAAGGAAAGCCAATCTACACGGTAAAGACCGAAGCTTACGGACCTGATAATACGATACGAATTGGTGGCGAAGCCATTATTCGTTATCAAAATCCGACGTAATAGGTTCATGTCATCCTTTAAATCGAAAATATTTCGTTTGTTGAGATTTTGAAATAGATGATTAAAAACTCGTTTAAATAGCAAATGTATACTAATCAGTACCTACAAAGGTTGGCTGTGCACAGTAACCGTTTATATGATCAAGAACTTTCAGTTCGAAAGCGTGTTCTAATTTGAATCAAAATAAGCCTAGTAAAAAACGAATTCTTGCTGTCGATGATAATGCTCAGATGCTTGATCTTGTTCGTGAAGTACTTGAAATGGCTGGTTACGATGCATCCATGGCGACGTGTGGTCGTGCAGGTCTTGATTTTATTTTAACTCGGCCAGAAAAGATTGATCTGCTTCTTATAGATATGAATATCGGCGATATGACGGGGCCTGAATTCTTAGTTGAATTGGAACAAGTGCGTCCAAAGTTTCTAACAACAACACCTGCTGTTTTTATATCCGGAGTCGAATCAGTTCCTAAAACGATGGCGACTGGATTTATTCAAAAGCCTTTTGGAATCAACACGCTATTAGAAACCGTTCGGTCTTACGTCGGACCGGGCTTATAATATTAAAGCACAAATGAAAAATGCCCGGAGCGACCGAGCATTTTTATTAATTCCGAAGTTTTAGAGAGCGACTTGTTGTGGGGGTGCTGTCCCGGGAAGGTTGTTTAATTCCAATCTAACATAGTGTCTTCGGATCATTTTTACCACACGTCCTCCTGTTGAATTATTACCTGCAGAAGTTTCGAACCTTCTAGCACCAGCCCTTGTTTCACCAAGATAGCGGCGGCAGATACTTACTTTTCGGCCAAAGTTTTTAAGACTTAACTAGCTAAATTGAGAATTTGATTCATTCTTAAAGTGAGACTTGCTAACCTATTGAAAAGTGCGGCTGTAGAAGAAATAAAAATTTTCACTCTTGATTTTTATTTTTGTTTACATCCGAACTATTCGTTAGGAGACACCTATGAAATGGCAGCAAGTTGAAAAAGAAAACTGGTATAAACAGCAAACCATCAAACGCTCGTACCAAGACGAAGTCGTTCGCAAAATTAAAAAACTAGAAAGCCAATATGATGTTGAAATGTACGGGGCTCTTTCTGAAAATCCGGATCGATATCCGCTGTTTCTGATTCGTTCAAAGAAATTTGACCCGTCAAAAAAGACGATCTTGATTACGGGTGGCGTTCATGGGTACGAGACTAGCGGGGTACACGGTGCTTTAGGTTTTTTAGATAAAGCGGCAGCCAGGTACGAACACCAATTTAACATAGCCTGTGCTCCGTGCATTAGCCCTTGGGCGTATGAAACGATTAACCGGTGGAATGCAAAAGCCATTGATCCAAATCGTTCTTTCTATTTAGAAAGCCCCGCGGAAGAGTGTCGCCTTTTTCTAAAGGCCACGGCGAATTTAAATCCATATGCTCACTTTGATTTACATGAAACGACCGATACAGATAACACGGTTTTTAGACCAGCTCTTGAACAGCGTGATGATATCGTTATCGAATTTTCCTCTATTCCAGACGGCTTTTATACCGTCGGCGACACAGAGAATCCTAGGCCCGAATTTCAAAAAGCGATCGTTGATTCAGTGAAAAAAGTCACGCACATTGCGCCGGCGAATGAAAAAGGTCAACTGATCGGTGAAAAGTTCGAACAAGAAGGGGTTATCAATTACCCACTTAAAAAACTATTTCTGTGCGCGGGTATTTTTAAACCGCAGTTCTGCACAACGACTGAAGTTTACCCAGATAGCCCAAAGGTGACCGATCAAATCTGCATCGATGCGCAAATCGCGGCGATCACCGGTGGATTAGATTTTTTATTGCGGTAAATTTCTACCAACCGCACTGAAGCAAGTGGCGCTGGCTTGGTTGTTACAGCGATCACCCAGCCAATTAGATTCGATCGGCGAATAAGTTTTCTTAAACCGAAGTTTATTGATTCGTATTTTGCAAAAAGAGGCTTGTTCGATTCATGGGTTGATGATTGAATCAAATTTATGAACCCATGGATTCTTCTTTTTATTGGCGGCGCTTTAGAAGTTGGTTTTACAACCTTTATGGTTCTATCTGAAGGTTTTACGAAATGGTTTCACGTTGCCCTATTTTTTGTTTGTGCGGTTGGAAGCTTTGTTTTTCTTTCGATGGCCATGAAAAGTATTCCGCTGGGTACGGCCTATGCCGTTTGGACGGGTGTTGGCGCTTTAGGTACGGCCGCGGTCGGCATGATCTTTTTTAAAGATCCGATCACTTTCAGTCGGGTCTTTTTTCTACTGCTATTAGTTTTTTCTATCATTGGTTTAAAGTTAGTTTCGGCAGATACAAATTAAAATTAGTCTGCGCAGTTATAGCTTTTTAGTTAAAGCCAAAACTTCCATTTAAACCTAATTTTTTTATTTTCTAAAAGCTCGCGCCAGTTAACAAATAGAAATAAAGTGACAAACAAAAAAGCGAATAACATCAGGAATATATTTTTAGCATTCAGCGAGTCTTTATAAAAATCGCTAAAGTGGTCGATCGCATACCGGCCCGAAACCAGTAGAAGGCCGTCACCGATTAAATTACCGAAAAAAAATGGTGGGACGACGATTCGTTTTTTAACTCGCGCTAAGGCCGTGGCCGTAAATAGGGCCGTCGTTGAAAGTGGTAGAACCGAGTAAATAAAAACAAAAACATAAATCAAGCGACGTTCTTGCGAAAGTTTTTCTCCCAGAAATCTTAAATCGGCATCCTTTTGAACGCCAATCGTTTTTCGGCCCAACCACGGAATGATGTACGTCATATAAACAATGCGACCGCAAACTGTACCCATCGTACCAATTAAGACGACAAAGTATGGATTTAGATCAAACTTGATCATGATAAATAGCATCAGCATCCAAGCCGGCGGGGCAACGATGGGAATGCAATCGACTAATAAAGATCCTATGAAGACGAAAATGTAAGGTAACACTTGGGCACCATACAGCAGTTAACATCAATAGCGAAAAGTAATCTGCAAAACTATTTTTTGTCTGACGGCAGTCCTTTAAAATGAATCTTGTTCGAATTTTGATCAGCCTTATCGCAGAGTGGGGTTTTTTGGAACAAGTGCGATGCGGTAATGAGTTTAACCTTTTCAATAAAGAAAAAATTTGAAATCGTAGTAAAAAACTTTAAGGAGACTTTATGTCTGAACAACGCAGCGAAAGTGAAAATCCCGCAATTAAATCCCCGCAACCAAAAACATCTCGTCCGCGATCGAATCGTGATTGGTGGCCAGAGCAGTTAGATCTATCCGTTCTTCATCAGCATAAAAGAAATACCAGCGGTAACCCGATGGAAGGCACTTTTAAATACAGCGAAGAATTTAAAAAGTTAGACGTTGAAGCCTTAAAAAAAGATATTTTTCAAGTCATGACCACATCACAAGATTGGTGGCCAGCTGACTACGGTCACTATGGTCCACTATTTATTCGCTTAAGTTGGCATGCCGCCGGTACGTACCGTATCGAGGACGGCCGTGGTGGTGCAGGCGATGGTGGTCAACGATATGCTCCGTTAAATAGTTGGCCCGATAATGCGAACTTAGATAAGGCGCGCCGTTTATTATGGCCGATTAAGAAAAAATACGGACGAAAAATTTCGTGGGCTGATCTTTTAGTATTTGCAGGTAACTGCGCTTTAGAATCGATGGGATTTAAGACTTATGGTTTTGCTTTCGGTCGCGAAGATGTGTGGGAGCCTGAAGAAATTTTCTGGGGCCCTGAAGACACATGGTTAGGTGACGCACGTTACAGCGGTGATCGTAAACTTTCTGATACGTTAGGTGCCGTGCAAATGGGTTTAATTTACGTGAACCCCGAAGGACCGAACGGAAATCCTGATCCCGCGTTAGCGGCGCGTGATATTCGTGAAACGTTTGCGCGTATGGCGATGAACGATGAAGAAACGGTCGCATTGATTGCGGGCGGACACACATTCGGAAAAACCCACGGTGCAGCTAAGGGCGATAACATGGGCCCTGAACCTGAAGGTTGTCCGTTCCACGCACAAGGCATGGGTTGGAAAAATTCTTTTGGTACGGGTAAAGGTGTCGATACGATCACCAGTGGTCTTGAAGGCGCTTGGACAAGTAAACCAACACAATGGAGTCATGAGTTTTTTGAAAACATGCATAACCACGAATGGGAATTAACAAAAAGCCCAGCGGGGGCTCATCAATGGAAACCAAAAAATGGCGCCGCTAAAGACACGGTACCTGATGCTCATGATAAATCAAAAAAACATCAACCAACGATGTTAACGACTGACTTAGCATTAAAAGTGGATTCAACGTACGCGAAAATTTCAAAACGCTTTTTTGAAAACCCAAAAGAGTTCGCCGATACTTTTGGTAAAGCATGGTTTAAACTTCTTCACCGCGATATGGGGCCGACTTCAAGATATTGGGGCCCGTGGATTCCAGCAGAGCAAATTTGGCAAGATCCAGTTCCGAAGGCTGATTACAAAATGATTGAAGCCGATGACATTAAATTATTAAAAGAAAAAATTCTTTCTTCAGGCATTTCAATCTCTCGTTTAGTGGCAACGTCGTGGGCGGCAGCGGCCTCGTTCCGTGGAACGGACATGCGTGGGGGTGCTAATGGTGGGCGTCTTCGATTAGCTCCGCAAAAAGATTGGGAAATAAACGAACCGGCAGAGCTTTCAAAAGTTTTAAAAGCGCTTGAAAAAATTCAATCCGAATTTAATCAATCAGCTGCGGGCGGTAAAAAAGTTTCGATGGCTGATTTGATTGTTCTAGCCGGAACTGCAGCCGTTGAAAGTGCGGCGGAAAAAGCGGGTCATGACGTGAAAGTTTTGTTCACACCAGGCCGTACCGATGCTTCACAAGATCAAACCGATGTTCATTCATTTTCGGTTCTTGAACCGCGCGCTGACGGATTCCGTAACTATGTTGGTGGGCAAACGAAATTATCTGCATCGACGTTGTTATTAGACCGCGCGAACATGTTAAAACTGACTGCACCAGAAATGACGGTGTTAGTGGGTGGATTGCGTGTGTTAGATGTTAACGTAGGTCATGCGCAGCACGGCGTCTTTACGTCGCAGCCCGGAGTTTTAACGAACGATTTCTTTACGCAACTTTTAGATATGGGTACCGAGTGGGCTCCGTCGTCTAAAAAAGGTGTTTACGAATCAAAAGATCGCGCGACGGGTAAAGCCAAATCAATGACGGCGACAGAAGTGGATTTAGTTTTTGGCTCACATTCGCAATTACGTGCGTTAGCGGAAGTGTATGCCAGTGATGATGCGAAAGAAAAATTTGTTCGCGACTTTGCGGCCGCTTGGGGCAAGGTGATGAATTTAGATCGTTATGATTTAAGTGCGCACTAAAGATCTAGCAAAAAGATTGCTGTTCTGAATTTTATAAGCCGTTAAATTCCTCTGAAAGATGCTAACTTATAAGTTGACATCTTTCAGAGGTAATTTCTGTCTAAAAAATTATTTTTTAAAATGCGCGTGCACTTTTTCGATAGCGGTTGGTAGCGCCGTCTCTTTTAAATTCGGGTACGCTAAGCCTTCGACTCTAAATGTTTCAACATCGGTCATTCCTAAGAAACTAAATAAGGCTTTCATGTAGTTTTCGATGAAATCTCCGCCTTTGTTTTGGTGGTCAGAATAAATTCCGCCCGTAGCGATGGATAAGTAAACTTTTTTACCCGTCACAAGACCTTTGGGTCCTTCGGCTGTGTAGCTAAAAGTTTTTCCGGCCACGCAAATTTGATCGATCCACGCTTTTAAAACAGCGGGCATCGAAAAGTTGTGCATCGGAATATTGACGATGATCGTATCGGCATCCATGACTTCTTGAATGGCTTCCGCCGAATAAGCGCCGAATTCTAGCTTTGTTAATAATGGTGGCGTATTCGTAATTAAGTTACGAACTTTAACCTCTGCGTTGCCAGACGACTGTCTTAAGCTAGCAATGATTTCTTTCGAAAGTTTGTTACTGAATGAATCAGTTTGTAACGGACTTGATTCAACGACTAATATCTTTTTCATGATTACCTCTTTATAGTACCTATGGTATCATATATATACCTAGTGTAAATTAGGCACTATTGCGCAACCAAGTATCCAAAAGGAAACCTGATGAAGAAAAAGATAGAAAATATTCACGATTGTTTAAAATCGCGCATCGTTTTAGATCAATTAACCGATAAATGGACGATGTTAGCTTTAGGCGTTTTAAATAACGGTCCGGTGCGTTTTAACCAATTAAAAAGAGCTTTATCCGGAGTCTCTCAAAAATCGCTAACCCAGTGTTTACGTAAACTAGAGCGTAGCGGATTGATTCAAAGAACGGTATTAGACGGAAGTGTCTTGGGAGTTGAATATTCGATCACCGATCTGGGTGAATCGTTAAGCGAACCGTTTGATGCGGTCTTTGCTTGGATTTCAAAGAATGCGGCTAAGATTGAAAAGTCTGAAACTAAGTTTGATGAAGTGCGGGCGAAAAAAAAGAAGTAAACTGCAAATAAAATTCATTGCTAAAAAAAATGAATTTTTAGTTGGTGGGATTCTCGCGCCGTAGCTTGCGATTTAGAAAATGAAGGCATAACGTTGTTTCATGCCACATACCCCACTTTTATTCACACCCCTAAAAATAAAATCACTTTCAATCAAAAACCGCATCTGGGTTTCACCGATGTGCCAGTACTCAAGCACGGACGGATTCCCGAACGATTGGCACTTCGTTAAGTGCGGTGGCTTTTAAAAGTACTTATCCGACTCCGCGTGCGATGACGGTGGATGATATTGAAAAAGTTGTTTCTGATTTTGTTTCGGCGACGAAGCGAAGTTTGGCGGCTGGATTTCAGGTGATCGAGATTCATGCGGCGCACGGGTATTTGATGCATCAGTTTTTGTCTCCGTTATCGAATACACGCAGTGATGAATTTGGTGGAAGCTTAGAAAATCGGATGCGCTTTCCGTTGATGATTGTGAAAGCTGTGCGTGAGGCGTGGCCTTCTGATCTGCCGTTGTTCGTGCGAATCAGTGCGACTGATTGGGCGGGTGGTCCTGACGAATTAAAATTAGTTGGTACCGGAAAAAATCCGACCGCGAAAGGTTGGATTTTTTCTGAAGCCATTATTTTTTGTGCCCAGCTTAAAAAAGTAGGTGTTGATCTGATCGATTGCTCAACCGGTGGAATTTTAGCTGATGCGAAAATTCCTGTCGGTCCTAATTACCAAGTTCCTTTCGCTGAAGCCATTCGCAAAAATGTTGATATCATGACGGGGGCCGTGGGTTTAATTACCAATGCCGTTCAGGCCGAAAGCGTTTTACACGCTGAAAGTGCCGATGCGATTTTCATGGCGCGCGAAATGTTGCGCGATCCGTACTTTCCGGTGCATGCCGCGAATGAATTAAAATTTACGATAGACGATCGCCCAAAACAATATGGGCGCGCTTAAACAAGGAAAAAAATGAACTTAGAACGACCTGGTTTAAAGAAATCGTTTGAAGTTCCGTCGGCTGATGAATACATCGGTTTACGTGTACTTTGTGGTTTATCTGCCAAAGATAAAATTGGGTCAACACTAGGGCTTAAAAATTCAATGTTCTTCATTGGTCTAAGAGACAACGACGGAAAACTACGCGCCATGGGCCGAATCATCATGGAAGAGATCAGTCAGTATATTACTGAAAAGTTACCGCCAACTTGTTTCGTATCGTTATTTGCTGACGTAGCATTTTTATACGAAAAATTTAATTTTGTGTTCTCTGAAAAATCGAAGGGTATGTATTTGGTTCGCCCTAAGAAAATATAAAAGGTTGTCTAAGGATGAAAACGCCATTTCTAATTTTGATCTTAATAGTTGCAGGTTCCACAACTTTCGCCAAACGAGCCGGTCCCGTTGAAGTTAAACCAATTTCAAAAAATGGACACGAATTTTCTTTTCGAATTAAGAATTCAAGCTGTCAAGAAAATGAAGCTTGCGCCTTGCAGGTGTTTTTGATTTCAAAAGATGTTAAAACGGGTGCGGTAAAGTGGGATCGTGAACTGTATCAAAAACTTTTTGATCGCAAGCTAGAAATTGATGTGCAATGGGTATTTCCGAAATCGTTATCTTACAATAATAAAAAACAATTAGTAGTCACCGACGAACGTGGTTCGATGTACAAAGTAAATTCAGAAAATGGCAAATTGATACAGCCGCTGAAATCGATCATTTATCCTGCCAGAAGAAATTAATTCAAATCGACTAATGCAAAGAAAATGTGTTCATAAGCTTGGCCGCAATAACGTTCTCTAATTTTCTCTGGGCTGACATCAGCCAGATCTCTTCGTAGACATCTTTTAGACGTCCGATACGTACAAGACTTTCTTCTTTGACGCCGGCCACTTCAGATAGGGGTGCAAGGCCCACCGCATGTTCGGCTAGTAATTTTTGAAGACTGGTGTCTTGGGTTTCTGCGACAGGCGCGGTTTGAATGCCGTGCAGTTTGAAATAGTGATTTAAGTCGTGACGAAGTTTACTGTGCGTCGTCGGAAAAACAAATGGCTTACCTTTTAATGACTGTGGAAAATTCTTTTTTAAATGAACAAACTTACTGGCCCCGTAAACAGAAACCGGAAGTTTCGCGACTGATTTTGAAAAAACTTGGGCCTCTTCTAAAGCTTGAGATGGGTAGTTAGAAACAATTAAGTCGATCTTGTGCGTGCGAAGTTGTCTGAAAAGCTCGTCGCCTTTTCCTTCTAAAATGGAAACAACACAAGGTGCAATTTTGTAGGCTTCTTTCACGATCGATAAGATCACGCTTTTTGGAACACTATCTAAGGCTCCAATCTGTAAATGCGGTTGGTCTTCGGGGGTACGGTCCTTTAAGACCTCTAGCATTTCATCGCCTAAGCGAAAAATTTCGTTCGCGTAATCAAGGGCCCCTTTACCGGCTTCGGTTAGAATTAATTTTCGATTTCTTCTTTCGAATAATGGTTTACCCACCATGTCTTCAAGTTGTTTTAGTTGAGCGCTTAAAGTGGGTTGTCCGATGTGAAGTTTTTCGGCCGCGCGGGCGATTCCGCCTTCATTTGCAATCGCTCGAAAATAATAAAGATGATGATAGTTTAACCACTGTGCCATTTGCTACCTTTTATATACTTCGATTAAAGCGAAGCATATAATACTATTTATCGTCTTTTTAAAAGTATCTGTCAAAGTTAGAATGTTAGGTAGTTGGAGGTCATGTTTATGGCACTATTTAAACGAATCGGTCTTTTTTTGGCGGTCAATGCGCTTGTTGTTTTGACCATCTCGATAGTTCTAAATGTTTTAGGAATTAAACCTTATATTACCGCGTACGGTATTAACTACGGATCGTTGATGGCGTTCTGTTTGGTTTGGGGTATGGGCGGCGCTTTTATTTCGTTAGCCCTTTCGCGCGTGATTGCAAAGTGGTCGATGGGAGTCAAAGTGATTCCCGCAGATACGCGTGATCCTGAATTACAAAATTTAGTTCGCATGGTGCACGAACTTTCGCGTAACGCAAACTTACCCGTTATGCCTGAAGTGGGAATTTACGAATCACCTGAGGTTAACGCATTCGCTACGGGCCCTTCGAAATCACGCTCGTTAGTGGCGGTTTCTTCTGGATTACTAGGTCGCATGAATAG
>JACMQO010000061.1 GCA_014376935.1 Bdellovibrio sp. | reverse complement strand
CGCCATGAGCCGCACCGGGCCTGGATTAGAAAAAGCCATGGCTGAAATCAAAGCGTTAAAAGAAGAATTTCACTCTGACGTTAAAGTCACGGGTTCGGTCCACGAATTTAATACCGAATTAGATAAAGCCAACCGACTGATAGACTTTTTAGAAATGGCAGAGCTGATGTGCCTAGATGCACTGACCCGCAATGAATCATGCGGTGCTCATTTTCGTGAAGAATTTCAAACCGCTGACGGCGAAGCCTTGCGGGACGATGAAAATTTCGCTTATGTTTCCGCATGGCAATTCAAAAACTCTGGAAGCTTTACTTTACATAAAGAAATTTTAGATTTCGAATTCGTTAAACCTTCAGTCCGCAGCTACAAATAGGCCGTAAAAAATGAAATTAACTTTTAAAATTTGGCGCCAACAAAATTCAGAAACTCCCGGAGAACTTAAAACCTATCCGGTCGATAATTTAAACGAAAACATGTCGCTACTAGAGGCCTTAGATCAATTAAATGAAAGCCTTGTTTTAAAAGGCGAAAAGGTTGTGGGATTTGACCACGACTGCCGCGAAGGTATCTGCGGTCAATGCGGTTTTATGGTCAACGGTCGCGCCCACGGCTCACACAGTCACCAAACAACGTGTCAAATTCACTTACGAAGTTTTAAAGATCACGAGGTCGTTACACTTGAACCTTTTCGGGCTAAATCTTTTCCGGTTGTGAACGATCTAGTCGTTGACCGTTCGGCTTTAGATCGCATTATACAAAAAAATGGATTTATCAGTGCTAATACCGGTACGGCCAGCGAAGCCAATTCTATTCTAGTTTCAAAAAATATTGCCGACCAAGCCATGGATCTAGCGGCTTGCATTGGGTGCGGCGCGTGCGTCGCCAGTTGTAAAAATGCATCGGCCGCACTTTTTACATCTGCTAAAATAAATCATCTGAATCTGCTACCACAAGGAAAAATGGAAGCAGCCGATCGCACATTGCAAATGGTGGCACAAATGTCAGAAGAAGGCTTCGGGCATTGTTCTTTCACGGGTGCCTGCGAAGTGGAATGTCCACAGAATATTTCACTGTCATCGATTGCGCGCATGAATTGGGATTATGTAAAATTTCGTCTTTTAAAAGATTAAAATTAATTCTTCTGACGAAGTAAAATAGCGGGCTGAATGCGTAAAGTCGCACGCGCTGGCAAGTACGACCCTAAGAATGCTAACAGTAAAGAAATAAGTAACACGCCAAATACGAAACTTAGATCGACCAGCGCTGGAAGTGATGAATCGTAGTAAATATTTGGTAACAGATGAACAGGATTATATTGCAGGTAATAACTGACGGACAAGCCAATCACGGTACCAAGAACGATCGCTGAACACGAAATCCATAAACCCATTTTGGTAAATAACCATAACGTTTTCTCTTGCGATAAGCCCAAAGTTTTAATGATCGCGATGTCTCGTTTCTTTTGCGATAATAGCAAAGCCAATACGGTAAGAATCGAAGACGAAGCGATCAACCCCGCAAGACCTAAGAAAACCCCAATCATCGTTTTTTCCATCAACAAGGCAAAAAATAAATCTGAGTTCTTTTCTTGCCAAGTTTCAGATAAAATATTTTTAGCAGCTAAATCTTTTTTGATACTATCGGCTCGGCCGACAGAACTAAGCCACGCGTGATAACCGCGTTTTAAACTGAGCGTTTTTGAAAATGATAATAATGTCTTATTTAAGTTAAACATCACAAGCTTTGAGTCTAAGTCGTAAAGATCCGTGGTAATAATGCGCCGAACGGTTACTTTTTGAAACAACGGCGTTTCAAGCGAACTTAGCAGTAAAGTCTCGGGCGGAATTAAAGTGATCTCGTCCCCTTCAAGTAAACCTAACGAACGAGCTAAATCAGCCCCCAAAGCGACTTCGTTCGCTTGAAGATTTAACGTATTAAAATCATCATCATAGGCACTGGATTGAAATTTATTACTTTCTTGAAGCCCCTTCATTTTATGTAAATGGGTCATCCAAGTTTTTAAACCGTCTTCATCGTAACCCGTAGCTTGGGCTCCGCGAAATTGGCCGTCGATCGTTCTTAAAATCAAATCAAAGTTTTGAAAGTAGATGATGTCACCTTCACCCAACATTTCTTTAACCATTTGATCATCAGCTGGCTTTTGAAAAGTGGTTAAGTGGGGCTCTAAAGCCATAATCCGTTTTTTGATATTTAAGTTCATTCCATTCATCACAAACAAAACGATGAAGAAAGAAGTCAAACTGATGACGATGGCTATAAAAGATAAAATCGTAATACGTCTGATCAAGGCGCCCGATCGTGGCGACAAGATTAGCTTTTGAATAAAAAGAAGGCTTAAAAGCTCGGACTTCATAAGACCAAGTATGGCTTGGCGAATGACAGAAGTGAACCCTTATTTAATAGGAATTAGGAAGTGACGCGCTTAAAAATTGAAAACTTTTTTAGCTTCAACATCTTTTTCTTCAAAATAAACCAAGCCATCTTCGATATGCATCGTAGAAACGTCCATGTGACGTAAAGCCGTTGGATGATGATTCGTTAAAAAGATGTGTCTTAGGTGACCTTGGCGTTGGCCAAACTGAATTAAATCTAAAATTTCTAAAAATAAATGTTCTGACAAACCCAAGGCCGGATCTTCAAGAAGTAATAACTGCGGACCTTTTGTGATCACCGTGATCAGTTGCACGGTCTTTTGAACTTCGTAGGTTAATTCACTAAATTTTTTATTCAGGTGGGTTTTAAAATCAAACTGATCTACAAGTTCGTTCATTCTTTCGGCGTCAATGCCCGCCTCGAGCATCACTTCAGTGATCGTTTTTTTCGGATGCGGTCTTTGATTTTCAAAATAGCAACCCATCATTTCGTAAGGGACGAACTCGGTCGCCTCTTGGCTAAAAATATCTTTTTCGTTCCACTTCACGCAGCCCGATTGAGGTCGTTTCTGACCCGCTAAGATTTGTAAAAAATGAATCGAGTGCACCGGGTTTGAAGACTTCACGACAACGTTTTGATCCATCGGCAGATTAAAATCGACATGCTCTAGCACGGTATCGAAACCGTCATCTGAGGCGAAAGAAACATTTTGCAAAGTCATGACGTCGATATTTAAAGTTTTAAATGTACCCATTTGGTACATATCGGTGCATTTGAATAAAACTTAAACTTTTAGTAAACTAAGCCTAAAGCCCAGTACAGGGTGACCTTAGACGTCTCTAGAAGGTAATCAAAGAATGAAAAGTCTTTGCGGTTCGGCACCGCTAGTTTTGTTATTTTTATCGTGGTCGGAAAAATATGATTAAAAATGCGGTTAGCACGGTACATGTGTATTTGAGACGTGATCAAAACGATATCCCGGCACTTTAAGGCTTCAACCAAGGCTAAACTTTGAATCGCATTCCCGTAAGTGGTGGCTGATTTCTTTTCTAGATAAATATCTTGATCTGAAATCTCTGGATAAAATGAAAGATGCGGAAAAATTTCATTCATCAGCGCTTCTTTGAAAACGCCCGAGACGATTAATTTTTTTATTTTCTTTTGCGCTAAGATTTCAAATGCTTCACGCACCCGTCCCGGCGATCCGGTTAAAACAACGCCGCAGTCGGCCTGAAGGTTCATCACGTCACTTGGCTTCATTTCGGGTTCATCCAAAATCAAACGGCTTTCGCTAACCAAAAAAGCGACCAGTAGTAAAAAAATTAAAAAGCCTAAAACGACGCGGCGTCTAGGCTTTTTTGCTTTCGGATGAATCAATGTCAAACCTAGATCGCCTGTCTGTTGGCGATCACTTCGATTTCAACGTTAACGCCCTTTGGAAGTCCGGCAACTTGAACCGTTGATCGCGCCGGTGGTTCTTTTGTAAAACGAGTCGCGTAGATTTCATTCACGGTTGCAAAATCAGACATACTGGTTAAAAAGATCGTCGTTTTAATGATATGACCGAAATTCATTTCAGATGCTTTTAAAACAGCTTCGATATTTTTTAAAACCATTTCAGTTTGTTGATTGATATCGCCCGTGAAAACCTCTTGGTTTTGCGGGTTGATAGAAATCTGGCCCGAACAAAATAAGAAATCTCCCATTTGAACAGCTTGTGAATAAGGACCTACAGCTTTAGGAGCCGCCTCTGTGCTAATAATTTTTTTCATAGATCATTTCCTTTTTGAATCGTTTTGTTAAAAAATAAAATTTATTTTAAATATTAAAAGTAAAAAATTAAACCCGCGCGAAATGGATCATCGGCTACGGTTCTAAATCGGACATCTTTGACCGATGCCACGCCTAACCCACCTTCAAACGTGAAAGCTAAGTTATCAAGACCCGCGAAAAAAAATTCGGTTCCAAATAAGGCCATGATTTCAAATCCACTTTTTTTACCATCGGTCGGATTTTCAAAATTAACCAGGCCCGCCTGCGCGCCCGTGTAGAAATTAAGATTACTTTCGGTAAAGATCACTTTACGCACACCCGCATTGAGCTGAAAGGCCGAATAATCTTTTTTGGTATCGATTCCGAAACCACCCGTGAATGCAAAATCTAAAGTGGGATGGTAAACGATCGCCACCGACGGTAAACTTTGCGAAGTGTTATTTTTAATACCTAAACCAAAACGGTGCGTTAAATCTTTTGCGAACACCGTCGTTGAGAAAAATGCAGCCAGTAAGGCCACAGTCAGGGATTTCATTTTCATTTTATTTCCTCTCGTAAGAAACTTAACACTAACAAACCTCTATTTTATGTCCTAGCACTGTGTTTTAATTGACACTATGACTCACAAATTGTCTGATCGTTATGAAGTTAATCAAAAGGAGATTATATGAAATCAACAACGAAACCTTACCTATTAATGACTGTTATTTTAGCAGCCCTTTCATTTTCAAACTTAGCCTACGCGAAAAAAGATAAAAATTCAAAAATGACAAAGCCCCCGACGGCTCAAGAAAATGCCGCAGCCCAAGCGGCCGCAGCGCCCGTAGCGGATGCAAAACCCGTTAGCTACCAAATAAATACCGTTGAAGGGAACGAAAAATTTGAAGACTCGTCGATGGCGAAAAGCCGTACTTTAATTACTGATGGTAAATCAACAGATCTAAAATCAGTTAATTTTGGTCTGCGTAAAAAAGCCGTTTTTGGTTTAGTTCCAGTTCGTGTTTACGTGGCTCAATTTTTTGCAGCGAATCCCGAAAAATTAATTAAAACAGAGGACGGATTTGCTGGTTCATTGCAAGCCGCTGGCCCCGTGCAACTGCGTTTAAGTTTTTTGCGTGACCTACCAGGCCCAAAAATCGCCGAATCTTTTAAAGAAGGTTTAGAGGCAAACAAAATAAATATTAAAAACTTGTCACCAGAATTAACACAAACGATGAATATCGTTTCTTCGATTTCAGAATTTAAAAAAGGCGAAAGCTTCTCGATCACGGGATCTTGGACAGACACAACTTCAACTTTGATTTTAGAAAGCTCGACCGAAATCAAAGTGATCACCGGCACGCACGAATTAGCCAATCACATTTTTTCGATCTGGTTCGGAAAGCCAGCTGATGGCAAATTAGCTGATTTGAAAAAAGCATTAATTAAGTAAAACTTTTTTTTAGCTCAAAGGGGCCTAAGCCTGGCCCCTTTTTTTGCATAGTTATTCCGTTGAAACCTTAATTGGCCTTAAAACGAAAAGGATAGCTATGACACCCTCTAAACCGTCTAAAACCTTTGCAGCGATCGCGCTAACATTGTCACTTCTGCCAATGGCCCACGCCCAAACACAGACAGATCTACTTCTACAGCAATCAAAGGGCTATCTTCAGCAAAAGATGTCGCAAAAAGAACAGCTTGCGATGAAGCTACAAGCGATTCAGTACTTAACATCTATATTATCCGTGAACCCACTTTCAATCGCCGAAAGTAAACAGTTAGATCCCATGAGCGTTAACGATTTGTCTCAGTTAGAGACGACCGATCAAGAAATGAAAATCTTGAATATATGGGCGCAGATGATTGACAACAACACACTTCGTTCAAACATCGAAAAATTAATTGAAGAGATCAAAACAAGCCCGACCCCACTTGCAAAAACGGTCAACGCTTTAACGCAGGCTCAGCAAGATTACGCGATCAGTACGCTCAGTTCATCGATCGAAGGTGTCGTTAAAATGCGTGGCTTAACGAACGATTCGATGTCAGCTTCGTACCGCGAATGGATTAAACTTTCTAAAAAAATGGTGAAGCAAGTTGACGATTCAAAAGCAGGCGAACCGTTAGATTTAGCCGACACGAAATGGATCCGCACAGAAAGTGCTGAAGTGCTGGTAAACGGCCCGGCCTCTTTTGAAAAACGTGATTTATTTATGTCACAATCACAAAAATCGATTAATATTTTAACTTGGTCTATTTATGACGATGTGACGGGTTCTGCGTTAGCCGACCTTTTAATTGCTAAGAAAAAAGAAAATCCAAACTTAAAAATTCGCGTGATCGTTGATGGGCAAGTGGCTGCAAGCAGCGGACACGACGTTCAAGTGATGCGCCTAGATATGGCCGGGATCGAAGTGATTCGCTGGATCAGTGGCGACATCAGTTACATCGGGCAACATCGTAAAATGATGATCGTTGATGATCAACACATGATCGCCGGCGGCCTTAACTTTGGTGATGTATACAGTCATAAAAATCCAGATCTTTCTGTACAACGCTGGAGAGACACCGACGTCTACGTCAAAGGCGCCGGAGCCGAAGAAGGCAATCGCTTATTTGCAAAAATTTGGAATGAACAATTAAGCGTTCACCGTAAGTTAAAATACGACAAAATGAAAGTGGCCGATGCCGATAAAAACGCATCTTCTAATGCTGGACCTGAGATCGCATTGATCAACAGTAACCCGATGGAATCAAAAAACGGTTCAACGGTGATGCTAACGATTTTAAAAGCGATTCGCGAAGCGAAACAAATCATTGATATCGAAAACGCATACATCATTTTATTCCCCGGCTTAAAACAAGAAATCCAAGCGGCTATCACCCGTGGCGTGCAAGTGCGTATCTTTACGAATTCATCTGAAAGTGTTGATGAACCCGTGGTATCAATTCCGATCTTACGTAGCGTTTCTGAATTCGTAGCGATGGGGGCTAAAGTTTACGTTAAAAAAGGGGCCACTTTACATTCGAAGTTTGTCGTTGTGGATTCAGACCTTTCATTGATCATGAGCTATAACTTACACCCGCGCTCTGAACGCGTTGAAGGTGAAATGGCCGTAGCAATTCGTGATGTCGCGTTTGCTTCAAATATGCATAAGGTGTTTGACCAAGACGTCACGGCCGATAAAGCATTAGAAGTTAAATCGGCTGCTGATTTAAAAATGCCAAATAGCCCCGTCAGTGTTCCGACATTACGTTTATTTTTTGATATGTTATAATTTTAATTTTTAAAGCACACAACTTCGGGCCTTACCTTTCGTCGCAAGGTAGGGCCTTTTTTTTATTCTAGCCACCACTGACTGTTCGGTATAACCCGGTCAAAGAAGGAATCGGATGACCTGGCTTAATGTCATCCGGCTTCTTTTTAAAAAGAAAATCTTTGCCGACTGAAAAAAAAGAAACGCCTTCTTTCAATTGCGGTGTCGGGTTGATTTTGTGAAAGGTACCGTTATTGTAAAATTTCGATTTTTGCACGGCCGCTAAATGTCGGCCGATCGGTTTCTGCCCTAAGACTTTCACATAATCCTTATTTTTTAGCGCAAGCTGAAATCCACTTGCCACTGAACTGCACCGAAGCATTCGCTTTTCCAAACATTTTATGCGTACCTTTGATATCACCCGCTAAATCGTAACTGCGTTTATCGAAACGGCCCGAAAGTTCACCTTTAGCGTCGTAAGAGTCATTTTTACATTCAACAGCGGCCTTTAAAATACTTTTTTTGATCGACCACGAAGTCAGGTGGCAACTATTTCTTTGCAGCGATTTTTCAATCGTGGCTTTGGCGTCTTTGGCTTCTTCGGCCGTTAAACATTCATCACTGTGTGATGGCGGCATCGGAATTCCATTTAACTTAAAGCTAGCTTGCGCACTCCACTGACCCGGAGACATCGACTGCGCGTGAACAAAAACCGGTAATATAAGAATAAGAAGTGCTTTCATCTTTAAAAGTGTATGAGTCGCTTATTTTTCTGTCAAATCTTTCATAGACAGTTAAATGGTTTTGCGTGAAAATGATTTGAGATGACTTTGGACAAACTTTTTCTGACAGAAGACAATCATTTTCAATATGGGCATGTCGAAGGACACCCCACCGTCTTTTTTGCAAAAGTAAATCCACCGACTAGGCCCGTGCAATCGGGCTTAGAAGAAGCCGTCATCGCCGCCAAAAAAATTCATCAATTGGCGGGAGCAAAAAAAATAAACCTGTGTGTGTCCGGTGGAATTGATAGCGAAGTGATGCTGATTTCTTTTCTTGAAGCGAAAATTCCGTTTGAAGCGACAATTTTAAAATTCAAAGATGACCTTAATGACTTTGATATTTTTAACGTCATCGAATTTTGTCAGCAACGAAATATTGAAACGACTCTTTTAGAATTAGACGTCTTAAATTTTTTTGAAACCAAACAGCATCTTGAATACGGCAAAAAATACCGCTGCCAGTCTCCGCAAATTGCCGTGCATCTTTGGTTATTAGATCAAGTTCAGGGTTTTCCGATTATGTCGGGTAATTTTATTTACCCGCAACCCATTGATGGCGGAGTTTTTTATGTCGGCTTACCCGGCGATTTACATTGCACATATTTTAGATATTTTGAAACGAACCATAAAGCCGGCATTCCTTGGTTTTTAATTTATACGCCCGAGCTGAACCAATCTTTTTTAAATACACCACTGGTCAAAGACCAGGCCACGCGCACGCCTGAAAATCAAATTCCATTCACTTACTTAGTTAAATGTGAAATTTATAATCAGGCTGGATTTGACGTAAAACCGCGCCCGGATAAATTCACGGGCTTTGAAAAAATTAGAATTTTATTTGATGAAAAATTTGGAACCAGCCACGGCATTAAATTCGACGAGGCTTATCGACAGCCTTTGGTCGAATTAAATCCGATTCCAGAAGAATTTTTACAGATCGTTCCTTAGAAATTATTCTCCGGGTAGTAAAAAACCCAATTCTTTTCTTAAGTTATAAAGGTCATCTTGCTGACATAATGCGACTCCCGTCGTCATCATTTTTTGATTGATGCGCTTCACTTCAAAACTTGTGGTTTTACCTAGGCCCAAAGCCACGCGGTAGATCATTTCGCGCAGAACTAAAGCCACTAGTCGCCACTTACTTTGAGTATCTAAGGTAATATCGGTCGCTTCTGAGAAATTGATCTGACAGTCTTCAGAACGAAATATTTTTTTTAAATAATCTCCGCTTTTTTTAAGCGGGGCTAAGCGCGCCAATTGCCTTAAAGCGTAGTAATACCAATTATTGATTTTATCTAATTGCGATGACTTCAGCACAACAACTGGGCGACTATTGGCCGCCAAAGAAATTTGCGTTTCTAAAAGCTGATGCGTTGGATCTGCAGCCTTTACTTTATCTTTTTCAACTAACATCTTAAAATGTCTAATTTCTTCAGGATTAAATTCAAAATACTGAATCAAAGAATTTTCAACTTTAGGACCGCAGTTTCTTTGACCATTTAAAATCATCGTCATCGATGTCGTTGATCCTAAACCTAAGCGACGAGCCCAAGTCGCGATCGACCATGTCGCGCGTTCGGCTTTGCGTCTATATATAGTCTTTTAGAAAATCTCTTAACGACGTATAACTTTGCACCGCTAAGAGTCGCTACAAAATTAACTTGTAAAACATTTTTGCTCACGAGAAAGGGCTTTATTTTAATGGTCTTTTTGAAATTCTAAGCGCGGTCGCGCTCATGTCGCAAAGAGTTGCAAATCGATTAAATGACAAATATTTAACGAAAAACTAACAAAAGTACTTGCCGACAAACCAACCACCACGCAAGAATTTATCCATCACATTCCTGAGGGGGGATTAAAATGAAAGCATTACTAATCACAGCAAGTTTGTTTCTTGCAATTCAAGCACACGCTTTAAAATTTGACTCAAGTGTTCCAGCGGCTATCCAAACTCAAATGGTTGAA
Organism: Bdellovibrio sp.; assembly: GCA_014376935.1. Classification (GTDB taxonomy): domain Bacteria; phylum Bdellovibrionota; class Bdellovibrionia; order Bdellovibrionales; family Bdellovibrionaceae; genus Pseudobdellovibrio. Next base: position 6,170 of record JACMQO010000061.1, on the reverse strand, counting down.
GACTTAGCATTCATGGCTCAATTAACTGGAAATGGCGCAACTCCATTTCATAAAGAAATCTTTGGTCAAGTTGATGGCCCTACTTACAAAAACTTTTTTGAAACACGCATCACTTCTGTGGGTTTAGATTCTTGTGGTGGCGGCCCCGCTGTGGCCTGCGTTCAACCTTTCTTTGATCCAAATAAAATGTGGTTGACTCAAAACTTCATTAAATTCAGTCATCCACAAATCGCTCGTTTAATGATCGTGTACCATGAGTCACGTCACTCTGAAACTAAGAACGGTAACTGGATGCATGACACTTGCCCCCGTCCATTCTTGGGTGCTGACGGTAAAGATATGGTTAGTATCTGGACTGGCGCTAAGTTAGAAGCTCAACCCGCTTGTGATTCAACTTACAAAGGTTCATACGGTTCTTCGACAGTGATGTTAGCTAACGTTAGCAAATTCTGCGCGAACTGTTCTGATAAAGTAAAAATGGATGCAAACATCTATGCAACTGATCAATTAGGTCGTATTGACCGCCCAGACGTAAAGAAAGCGATGATTGCTGACTTTGCAACTAACTAAGAAAACAACTTTATTTTTTGTTTCCGGAGCCGTGCTAATTGCAGGGCTCTTTTTATTTGAGCGAAAGCCTTCTGACACCATCAATATCAAAGAGCTTCAGCCCGAACAATTGAACTTTGCTGAAAGTAACAAAGTTCAACCAACAAAGCCCATTGATGCCAATATTCAAGCGACCGATTCAAGCCAAGCGGTAACGCCAAACTTAGAATCAACCATCAGTCGATTAAAAGAAGCCGATCTTAAAACCTGGCAGATGATCGAAGAGATCATCAAATCAAAAAATGACAATGATCCGCGCCTAGATAAAGAATTAAAACACCAAAGCCCTGAAGTGCGCGCAGCTTTATATGAAAAATACGAAGCCATTCCCAACGAAGCTAGAAATGACCGTGGACTGATCGCTTACATGATCGCCCGCGATTTTGAATCAGCCGCTGACGCCCAGTTCATGAAAAAAGTTTTCGAAGAGCCACCGTGTTTAAGCTTAGCCGATTGCAAATCAACGATGCCCGAAGACCCACACCATTCTGGCGAAAACCAAATCACGCAAAATTACCCACAGATGGCGACGTTATTTCAAATTGAAAAAAGACTAACCGAACACCCCGAAGTCTTAAAAGACGCTTCAATCCGTGAAGCTATCGCTTCGACCTTACGCCAAGCCGAAAGCTACGCGGTTCCGATCGTTTCAAATAAAGCCCAACAAATCAGAACGCGCTTCGGCCTTTAAGATTCCGCAGAAGCCTCGGCTGCACTACCCTCAACATCTGGAAAAAATTTTCCCATTGGATTGATTTTATGCCCTGCCGGAATGCCCGTTCCTAATTCTTCGGCGCGCATTACGCTTTCGGGTAAGTTTAATGATTTACGAACTTCGTTCATCGTGTGTGGAACAAACGGCGCCAGCATAATCATCAAATTTTTCAAAACATAGAAGCACGTAAATAGCGCGTCTTTGCGTTCAGCTTCAGGTGCGCGGTCATCGTGGGGCTTAAACTGCGAAAACAATGAATTGATTTGTCGCGCGTAATTTTCAATTTGCCCCAGTAACGTCGAGTAATCACCTTTTTGCATTGAGCGCAGATACATTTGCACAAGCTTCAACGTTTCAGCTTCAGCTTTGCCAATTAATTTTCCTTCAGGCACGGTGCTGTTGTATTTTGAATGACAAGCCGAGATGGATTTCTCTAGCGCGGCATTCAAGGGCCCAGCTAAAAATTTATTTCTTTCGGCGAAATGCGCAAAATCAAAATTTGAAGCCTTAACCGGTAAACTTAACATCGCTAAAAAATAACGAACTTGATCTTGCGAATAACCCATCTCAAGTAATTGATCGCCGGTATAGAAGTTACCCGTTGATTTACTCATCTTTTCGCCGTTCACCATTAAATGAAACACGCTTAAGACTTCAGTCATTTGTAAATCACCCGCAGCCGGTAAAGTTTGCGGATCATTTTTTTGACCTAGCCACATTGAACCCTGCATGATCACGTAAAAGAAAACATTATCTTGCCCTAAGAATTGCACGACCGTGGCCTCTGGATCACACCAGAAATCAACGTACTGTTCAGCCTTACGCCCCGATTGTTCTAACGCTACTTGCGTGAATACGATCGGCGCGATCAACGAGTCTGGCCATACGTAAAGGGTTTTTCCTTTCATGTCAGAATCTAATTCGGCCGGAACCGGAATCCCCCACGACACGTCACGCGTGATCGGACGGTAGCCCCATTTATCTGTGATCGTCGTTGGAATTCCCGCTGCTTCAAGTGCTGACTGTGCCGTTGCTAGATCTGATTTTGAATCAAACAAACACTCGACTTTTTTACCCGGAACGTATCGTGATTTGTGCTTAGGTAAAGTGTCTTTCATGGTTTTGTATTGCTCTTCGAATTGATTTTCAAAACGACAGCCGATCAAGACCGTGTTGATCACCTCTTGCACCACGGCTGAACGCCAAGCTTTTTGCTTGGTTTCGATCCATTTTTTTAATGGGTCAGCGACCTTCCACATATTCAGCCACCAGTGGGCCGTGTCTTTCAGTTCAGGTTTTGCGTCGCTGAGCTGACTGCGCGGATTTTGCAACAAACTAGGATCAAACTGCGTTCCGCACGCGTCGCACTCGTCTGAATACGCTTCGGTATTTTGACAATTCGGGCACGTGCCACGCACGAAGCGATCTTGTAAAAAACGATTCATCTTAGAATCAAACCACTGTTTGGTGATTCTTTTTTCTAATAACCCATTTTTAAAAAGACGGCGTAAAAAATCTTGCGAAAATTTTTCGTGCAAAGGATACGTCTCTGGCCGCGAGGTTCCCGTAAATACATCTGTTTGGATCGAATAATTTTTCAAAGTTACTTTTTGTTGTTCATGAATGGTATCGATAAATTCACGAATCGTTTTTCCGGCTTTTAGGGCCGCGACTTCGCTGGTCGATCCATGATCGTCATTTCCATTCACAAATAAAACATTCTGTGGACCAATCAGCATTCGCATCCAGCGCGCATAAATATCGGCCGGCACGTGCGCGCCTGCTAAGTGACCTAAGTGCACAGGCCCATTGGCATACGGCATACCTGCGGTCACAACCACTTTTTTAGGTTTTTTAAACTGTGCTAACGCTGATTTTACGTCGGTCGGTGCTACGTATTTATTTTCTGATTTAACAACTTCAGACATAGAGTCCCCCAAAAGCATTTACTTTAACGAAAATACTTTTACGATGCACCCTTTTTTAGGCTATCAAATCAGAAATGATGGCATCGCGGCAGTTCATCGGTAACGAGTAATGCCCTTCGCCCGGCATAAAATTATATTTGGCCTGCGGTAAATTTCTTTTCATATCTTCGGCGTATTTAAAATGAACGACGTCGTCAGCACTGCCGTGCCACAACGTGACCGGGCATTTGATATCTTGAAAATTAAAACCCCAGTGTTTCGAATAAATTTTTAAATCGCGCATGACTCCGTGCGGACCTGGCGCTAAAGAATTTTTTAAAAACTCTCCGAGTAATGGGCCCACTTCAGGGTGATCAAAAACTTTTTGATCAGGCACTGAAAAAGTTGCCGAGAATAAAAGCTCGTCGATATTTTTCATGTTCGCTTTCCAGACGTAGTTCAGTCCCATCTCTAAAACTTTTTTAGGCATCAGGTTACTAAGCATCCACGCTTTTTTCTGGTTCGCATTCATGTAGCGACAATTTTTTAAAGTTAAAGGCGCCACACCCGCGACAGATGATAATTTTTGCACGCGGTCTTTTAATAATGTGGCTAAGGCCATCGCAAACGGCGCCCCACCACTGACAGATAAAATGGATACTTTGTCGATATTTAAATGAGATAACAAATCAACAATCTGCGCCGCAAATAACATGGGCGTAAATTTTTTCTGATTTTCAGATTTACCGTACCCAGGACGATCCATCGCGATCAAACGAATCGAATCAATCATCGGCGTCGATGTCATCAAACGACCGTGATCAGCACAACCCGGAAACCCGTGCATTAAAATCACGACGGGCTTATCTAAATCACCCCACTCTTGCACGTGAAGTTGTTTCCCTTTGGGTCCGTAAAAATATTTTCGATCGGCTTCTTTCATCATTTCCATCTTAATTGATTTTAACCATCTTGTCTAAAGCCTTTACAGATAATTTTTACTGCCTAAATGTCTACAGTGGATTTTCTGGGCTTAAGAAGTAAAGTACGGCGTGGTTTTTCTAAGCACACCGAGGTTTCTATGTTGAAAATAAGTTTATTGCTTCTAACTTTAGTCGCGCTTGCGGGCTGCAATTACAGAGTCAACAAGGCCCAATCTTTGGATGATGGCATTCGGGGACTTAGCGCCGATCAATTGACGTACCAAGCGGTCAATACTAGCGTGCTGGCTAAGAACTGCGTCAGTTGCCACTCTCAGGCCGGTGGAAACAAAGGTGGCGTTAATTTAGAAACCTACGCCGAAGTAAAAAGAAATATTAAAGAGATTCGCGAGCAAGTGGCTGACAAATCAATGCCTCCACGCACGCAATTATCTGACGCACAAATCAACATGATTATCACTTGGATCGACGCCGGAGCTTCTGAAGACGGTCAACCCCAATCAATTCCGACAGAGCCGACTCAACCACCAACGCAGCCACCCGTAACACCTCCAACACCTCCAAATCCGCCCGTGACTCCACCGCCCGTTATTCCGGATCCGATCTTTACTATTCCGGCCGATCCAAAAGATATTACTTTTGAAATGGTGCGCGTGAATGTTTTAGTACCGAAATGTTTAAAGTGTCATTCGGCTCCAACGAATAAGGGCGATGTCAATTTAGAAACCTATTCAAGCGTCATGGAAAACTTAAAAGACGCCTACGATGACATCATGGATGGCAGCATGCCTAAAGGAAAAAACCTAATGACGGATGATCAAAAGCAATTATTTTTTAGATGGCACGATGCGGGCGCCAAAGAAAATGGTGCGGCCGGCTTAGGTGCGACCGGCTTAGGTGCAAACTCGGCTGCTACAAAATTATAACATATCTTCAGACCTCTTTCTCCCGAAGTTTGCCGTTGGCATACCGTACCAACGGCAAACTTCGGGAGAAAGAGGAACCAAAACGTTATCCACAAACAAAATTTTAATTTTTAAATTGCCCCGAATTTCTACGGCGCTACGGTCCCGCCGTAAACGGATTGCGAACCGGCCGCGACTGTTGAACCATTCACAGATAAAGCGCCGCCATTTCGAGTCACAGTATTTCCATTTAAAGTTAAGCTTGGCATTGATAAATTAAATCCCGCCATATCAACCGAACCGCTGGTTAATGTAAATATTTGGCTTACTCCACTAAAGGCGACTTTAGTTGTTAGAGTTATTTTTCCACCGCCGGTTTTAGTCACTTCAACATTTCCACCCGGCATTCCGTTTATAGTTGAAGCCACGGTCGTCGCTGTTGATCCGGCGAACTCGAGTTGCACTCCACTATTCGGATCGGCACGAAGAAAGTTCGCGTTACCGTACATTCTTAATTTTCCTGATGGAAGCCCAACTGGGCATCCCCCACTCATCGTTGTGGTGCCGTTAATTTGCATCGTGCCCGTCACGGCTAATTTTCCTTGGCAGTCGCTATACCAAGTCACGTCGTTAAATAATAAATTTCCAGGGATGACCGTATTTTGATATCCCAATTCATTGAATGCAATTCGAGACGCTGACAAATCGACCGTACCACTTGTGTATTTTAATCCAGCCAGGAAGTTGATCCCGCTAGAAACGGTCACTGCTCCACCCGTCGAAGCAATTTCTAGTGACGGCGCATATGAACCACCGGCAGAGCCGCTAATTGTTTGATTCGTAGATCCGTTCGCGATGACCTTAACCGTGCCGCCGGATCCATTACCCGTGTACGAAATATTTCCGGTGGCATTTATAGTGCCACCATTGATCGATGCCGGACAACCACCTGTAAAGCTTAATGTACCCGCCATATTTAAAGTGCCTGTTAATGCAAATCCACTGGCGCAGCTGCCGTACCAACTTACACTTCCGTACGTCTGCGATCCGGGATTAAAAGTTAATAATCGCGACGTATCCCCGAAGTAGAATG
>JACMQO010000060.1 GCA_014376935.1 Bdellovibrio sp. | reverse complement strand
GCAAACATCAAACTCAGGAAAAGTTTTAGGAACTGATGGAACGAATGCAAGTTGGGTGGCTTCGTCCGCTGGAACAGTGACCTCGGTGACTTCGGCCAATTCATATTTAACAGTTGCGACCACGACGACGACTCCGGTTGTGACGGCTATAGTCGGCACCTCCGCGAATACTTTAGCGGCCGGAAATGATTCGCGCATCACGGGCGCCGTGCAACAAACAGCTTACAACGGTGATATCGCAAACGTTCTTGATTCCAATTGCGGCGTCGGCAGCACGCCGAAATGGAATGTGGGAACGGATATGTGGACGTGCGTGGGGATTGGTTCTTTAGATGCATCAGCGATCACGACGGGAACAATCGCGGCGGGCCGCCTGCCAGCTTCGGCCAGTTTTTGGAGTGATGCGGGCTCGGGTAAAATAAATTACAATGGCGGTAACGTCGGTATCGGTACCGCTACGCCGGCGGTGACATTTGATGTCGTTGGTCAAATCCGATCATATTCAGACATAGGTGTTGCTGCAGCGATTATTCAATCAGGCCTTAACGCTTCATCGGGCCCAGTGGTCGCCTTGTCCAAGGGGCGTGGACCTTTGACTTTTCCGCTTTTGGGCGACACTCTTGGTACGATTAGTTTTAGCAATCAACAGTCGACCGGTAGCGCATCTATATCGAGTAAGGCAACGGAAAACCATAGTGGCCTTAGCATCGGTGCAGATTTAACATTTAAAACAACTACGGGGGGAACAAGTTCTCCGGCGGCACGAATGACAATTGCGGATAATGGTAACGTCGGGATCGGCACGGCGACTCCAGGATCGGCACTTGAAGTTGCCGGACAAATAAAAATCACGGGTGGAACTCCGGGCGCAGGAAAAGTTTTAACTTCGGATGCGGCCGGCTTAGCTTCGTGGGTGACACCTTCTGGTGGCGGCGGTTCGCAGTGGACAACGACTGGAAGCGATATCTATTACACGACGGGTAAAGTGGGTATCGGGGTTACTGCGCCGACTGTCGCCTTAGAAGTCAGTGGAAATATTAAGGCGACTGAACTGATTCTATCATCGGACCAAAATTTGAAAAAAGATATTTTGCCGTTAGAAAATTCATTACAAAAAATTCTATTATTGGCCGGTGTGAAATACCGCTGGCGAACTGAAGAGTATCCGAAAAGAAATTTCGATAGCAAAGAGCACATGGGTTTTATCGCCCAGCGCGTGGCCGAAATTTATCCTGATTTAGTTCACGGAGTTGAAGGCAATTTGGCAGTTGATTACGTGGGTCTGATTGCGCCGATGGTCGAGGCGATTAAGACCCAAAATGATGAAGTGGTTCTACTGAAAAGACATGTTGCTTCTTTACAAGAACAGAATGAAAAGCAGCAGGCGATCTTAAAACAGCTTGTTGAAAAAGTAGAAAAGCTAGAGGGCAAATAATGTTTAAAAATATTTTCACATTTTTTTTCATCCTAGTTTTTCACATCGCGGTCTGGGCAGTCGGTGGCGGCGATACGTGTTCAAATGGAACTAAACCCATAGGCACTAATCGCTACAACGGTGTGATGGAGTTTTGTGGCGGCTCATTATGGCAGATGATGGATACCTCGTTTGATACAGGTACGACATGTACCCCGGCAGGCCGACAGCGATTCAATGCGGGCGCCATGCAGTTTTGCGACGGAACCTATTGGCATTCGATGGACGGTGGTACAACAACCACGCAATGTGTAGTTGCCGGAGCGCAAATAGTAACCCGTTCGCATACCCAGCTGTACTGTGATGGAAGTTCCTGGCACGGCATGAATAATTCAGGGCTGGCGCCGACAGTAACATGTATGGATATTATGTCGTCTAACCATTGCTTACCGGCCAACGGTTGTAGCTGGAATAACGGGGGTTGTTTCGATCCGAACGACTGTGCAACCCGTCCTGATCCTCCATCCTGCGGTGTAAACCCCAACTGTTCGTGGAATGCGGGTGCATGTGCGTCTAATATCTAATTCCGATGATTAATCGGACGAAATTTTAGCGTCTTTTAAAAGCTGCTTCATTTTTTCGTTCGACTTAAAAATGATGGAACTAAAATCTGACGACGCGACAATAATTTTAAACCTTTTAAAGGGTTTAAGAAAATATTTTAAAATTCATCGACCAACAAAGAAAGGTCATCGGCCCTTCTAAAGAACAAGAGCTTGTGTGTTTTACGTGTGACTGGTTTAAAGTTTAAAACCCCAATATGGAACTGGCGAAAGGGTCGTAAACCTCGGGTTTGCCTGTAAAAACTATGTTGTATAATGGTGAATCAACTAAAAACGCACCGTTACAGAAACAATTGGTGACTTACGGGCGATTATTCGATACTCATCAAAAAACGGTAAAAAATGTACTCTTAGCTTTTAAGTCCTTTATGTGAATTGGATGTTTAGCTCGAGTACTTAACTCGAGAGCTTCAGCGTTGTCCTTGAAAAACACCTAAGCCCTCCACACAAAGGAATAGTTATGAATACAGATATCACGTCTGAAAACGTGGCTGACGACGTATCAGCGCGTCCGCCAAAAGTTACTCCACAAGAAGAAATCATCGAAACAGCAGAAGAATCAGCTCCAGAAGTTGTCGAAAACGTTTTCGACACATGGAATCTATCAAAAGAAGTTTTAAAATCTTTAACCGAGATGAAATTTAAAACTCCGACATCGATCCAAACACAAGCCATTCCATTATTATTAAAACGCGAAAAAGATTTCGTGGGTTTAGCGGCAACGGGTACTGGTAAAACAGGCGCGTTCGGTATTCCACTCGTTGAATCCATCGATGCCTCTTCTAAACACGTGCAAGCTTTAATCATGTGTCCAACACGTGAATTAGCAACGCAAGTTGAAGCGCAAATTCAAAAGATTGGAAAATGGAAAGGCCTGAATACTTTAACAGTATTTGGTGGTTCTTCTTATGACCGTCAGTTAACAGCTTTAAAACGCGGTGTTCATATCGTTGTGGGTACTCCGGGTCGTTTGATCGACCTGGTTGAGCGTAAAGCTTTAAAATTAGAAAACGTTCAAACATTAGTGTTAGATGAAGCCGACGAAATGATCTCTATGGGATTCCAAGATGACCTAGAGAAAATCTTAAAAGCCATCGGTGATGATAAAGCGAAACGTAAATGGTTATTCTCAGCGACAATGTCTCCTGAAATTCGCCGCGTAGCTTCTAGATATTTACCGGACTACGATAAAGTTGAGATTCACAAACAAGATTCTGAACGTCCAAATATCGAACAAATTTACTATACAATCTACCCAGATCGTAAATTACAAATGTTGTCTTCGATTCTTTATATGAATCAAGAATTCTACGGTTTGATTTTCTGCCAAACTAAACGCGAAGTGATCGAAATCACAGAGTGGTTGAAGCGTAAATCATTCCCGGTTGATTGTATTCACGGAGATCGTCCACAACGTGAACGCGAATTCATTTTAAATGACTTCCGTAAAGGCCGCGTAAAAATCCTAGTAGCGACTGACGTGGCGGCCCGTGGTTTAGATATTAACGATTTAACTCATGTTGTGAATTTCAGTTTACCGCGTGATGTTGAAAGTTATGTTCACCGTATCGGTCGTACCGGCCGTGCTGGTAAAAAAGGTTTAGCGTTGTCAATTGTAGCTCCGCATGAAGTGCGCACGATGAAACGTATTCAACAAGTAACAAAAGCGACTTTAACAAAAGGTCGCGCTCCGACAAATGACGAATTAAACGTGTACCGCGTTAAAGACGTCATCCAAGAGATGAACCAAGCTGAAAAGAACGAAGCGTTTTTCCGCGCGGGTAAATTCTTAGAACGTAAAATGGAAGAGATGAAAGCGTTATTCACTTTTGAATTTACGGCTGAAGAATTCTTAAAACGTTATTTAATCGCAGAACACTCTGATATTTTTGAAAACCGCGAAACGTCTATGGATTTCGTTGGTGACAACGTTGTTCCACGCGAAATGCAAGACTTCGGTTCACGTGACCGTGGCCCTGTTGGTCGCGATTCAAGTGGTCCAAGAGATTCATACCGCGGTGACCGTGGTGGTGGATTCAGTCGCGGCAATGACCGTGGCGGTGATCGCGGTGGGTACCGTGGTAACAACGATCGTAACGACAGACCGGCACGTTCGTTTGATCGCGGTGGCGACCGTGAAGACCGTCCAGTTCGCACGTTCAACCGTGACGAAGCTCCAAGAACTTTTAACCGTGATGCTTCGGCGACAGATTCTCGTCCTGCTCCAGCGGGCGATCGTCCTTACCGATCAAACGACCGTGGCGCTGACCGATATGCGTCGGCTCGCCCGGGTGGTAATGACCGTGGTTTCACAAGTCGTGGTCCTCGTGAAGAATCAGCTCCGGCTGCAGCTTCAACAGGCCGCACTTGGAATTCAGACGATGAATCATCAGGTCCACGTCCGGCACCTCGCGCGGAAGCGCCACGTTACACCGAAAGCGCTGGTTTTAAAAAAGCGGGTTTTGGCTTCGGTGACGATTCAACTCCAAGAACTGAATCAACATCTCGTGAAGGGCGTCCAAGCCGTTCATCAGTAGGCATCGGCGGCGGGGATTCTCGTCCACGTAGACCGTCTTCTGATCGTCCATTCCAAAAACGTGACAGATAGTTTTTAAAACTACTGTTCCGTTTTAAAATATAATTAAAAAAAAGAGATCTAGAAATAGATCTCTTTTTTTTTGTAAATTAAGAATGATGCGTGTTGGTCTTGATCTAGATAATATATTTTCTACGTAGAGCTAAGTTGTTCAAAAACCTTATCCGCGCAGTTGATTCCATCACACGCCGCTGAAGTAATTCCGCCAGCGTAACCAGCACCCTCACCGCAGGGGTATAGGCCTTGGTGACTTAAGCTTTCTAGTGTATCTGAATCGCGGGTTACACGTAACGGGCACGAGGTTCTAGATTCAACTCCGTAAAGCTGCGCGTCTTCGGTGATAAAACCTTTCATGTTCAGATTAAATTTCTCTAAGCCTTCTTTGATTTTCTGAAACATAAAATTTGGAAGTAATTCATCTAAACGCACGGCCTTGATACCAGACGGGGACGAACTTTGACGTAAATTGTTTTTCGACGATTTATTTAAAAACGAAGTTAAACTTTGGGTCGGTAGTTCTTTTGTACCGCCGACGCTTTGCACGGCCTTGAATGCGTCCGTTTCAAGTTGCCTTCGTAATTTCATGCCGCCCAGCTTGTCGCTACCAAAAAGCTCTTCGTGGTTAATGCTCATGACGATCGCGGCGTTCGCGTACGGTGAATTTCGATTGAAGTTACTCATGCCGTTGACGACTACGCCGTCTTTTTCGGTGCCGCTTGAAAGAACGTAGCCGCCAGGGCACATACAAAAACTGTAAACGCCAATATCACTTTGTTTATCATGATGAACTAGTTTGTAATTGGCAGATCCTAATTTTGGGTGATCGGCGTACTGACGGTATTGAATTTCGTTAATTTTGGCTTGTGAATGTTCGATACGTAAACCCATCGCAAATGATTTTCCGTCAACGTGCACACCCGAATCCATCAGGTGGTTTAGCATGTCTTCGGCCGAATGGCCGGTCGCTAATATCACGTGGTCTGAATGATACTTGTCACCTTGTTCCGTTTCAACGCCCGTGATGCAGTTGGTGCCGTAAATTAATTTTTTAATTTGCGAGTTGTAATGAATCTCGCATCCATTTTGTTTCAAAAATTCGCGCATCTTCGGAATCACGCGACGAATTTTATCAGACCCTACGTGCGGATTTGATAACCACTGAATTTCGGCCGGAGCTCCGAACTGCACCAAGCGATTTAAGACGTACGGAATATGTTCTGATTTAATACGCGTGATTAGTTTTCCGTCTGAATAAAGACCAGCGCCACCTTCGCCGTAGCAAACGTTGTTGCGTTGATCTAATTCACCGTAACGCCAGTAGCGATTGATGCCTTTGATTCGCTCAGACGATTCGCTTCCGCGTTCAAACAATATGCACGGGATGCCGCGCTCGACAAAACGTAAGGCGGCAAAAAGTCCCGCGGGGCCCGAGCCCACAACGATCGGCTTTTTAAAGTTTGCAGGCAATTTGTTTACTTTTGTTAAGCTAAATTCTTCTAATTTTAATTCTTCATCTTTTTCGGCGACTTCAATCGAATAAACAAAGTGCGGAGAATGCTTTTGGCGCGCGTCGACAGATTGTTTTAAGATACGGTAGGGCCCGTGATCGGGCATAAGCCACGACAAGTGCTGCTCGAGGTCATCCTCAATCTTAATTTTGATATCTTTAAAAATCTTCGACATTTACGGGCGAATATAGCAAAGTTAATCCATGTCAGCAATCACCAGGTTCCTACCAAAAAATCATTTAAGTTATTTCATCGGAAAGCTCGTTCACATCAGACTTCCGTCATTTATAAACAAGTTCATCATTGCAAATTTTGCAAAGGCTTACCACATTCGCCTTGAAGACGCCGAATTTCCTTATGATCAATATCCCAGTTTAGGTGAATTCTTCATCCGCCACTTAAAACCAGGCATTCGCCCGGTGGCTTCAGCGTGGGCCGTTCATCCGGCAGACTCTGTGATCACACAAGCCGCCGTCATCACCGGCGGAAAGTTGATTCAAGCCAAAAACAAAACGTATTCACTGGATCAGTTTACGAAAGATCCAAACGCGATGGCTAAATGGGATCAAGGCACTTTCTTGACGTATTACTTATGCCCGACAGATTACCACCGCGTGCATTCGCCGGTGACAGGCACGATCAAAAAAGTGCGTCACATTCCCGGCGCTTTGTGGCCCGTGAACGCCTGGTCGACAGAAAATATTCACGAGATGTTTTCAATCAACGAACGCGTGCTTGTTGAAATTGAAACCGACCGCGGACCCGTCGGCGTAATGTTCGTGGGAGCCACGAACGTCGGCCATATTATTTTAGCTTTTGACGAAACGATTATCGGTAATCAATTACTATCGTCAGCGATTTTAGAAAAAGAGTATTCGTTACCTGTAAAAAAAGGCGATGAACTGGGAGCTTTCCGCATGGGAAGCACGGTCGTTATGCTTTATCCAAAGGGTGCGTTGGACGGAGTGCCGGTGGCAAATTACCTGAATCAACAAGTTCAAGTCAGCGGCGCTTTATCTTAAGCGCGCTTTATTCTAATTAGCTTTTTCTAATCAGCTTGCTAATGGATATTAGTTTTCGCAATTTTCTGCAAGTTTCGGGTTGGCCTGGGGGCGAATGTTGGACGTTGGTTCATAGCGTCGAACTTGCGTTACGATTCGCTGTGTTTGGGTTTTAGAAAACTTTAATCCATCCGTACAAAATCCACTTAAAGACTTAAAACCGTAACGCACGTAAAATCTGTTACGATCAATTTCTGATAATTTTTGAATCAAAAGTTTTTCTTGCTGGTGAATGTGATCGGCAAGATCTGTAGCCGCATTAAGCTGATCGCGTATTAGCTTTGGATGTTGAAAAAATAGTTTGTGGTGTCTCATTCAGACGGGTCATCGCAAAATTCAGACCCGACTCATTACGGTCTTTTTTAGTTTAAAACGGTGATTTTTCATTTTTATTCGAAAGTCGGACACATTTTTAGCGAAACGCGAGTTCGACGCTATGAACCAACGGCCAACATTCGCCCCCATACAAAGTCGAACAAATGGAATTGTGGAAAAATTAATTTTAAACCGGGTAGCGGCATTCGGTTGCAGGCGTTTCCATGATCGATACGCATTTAAGCGCGGGTAGGTTTTTTAAGGCGTGATCGTAAATCCATTTGGCTAAAAGCTCTGAAGTTGGATTTTCTAAACCGGACACTTCGTTGAGCACGCGGTGATCAAGCTGCTCTAAAAGTGGTTTCATGATTTTTGAAATTTCGTGGTAATCGATGACCCATCCAATTTTTTGATCTAAGGGTCCTACTAAGGTCAGTACAATTTTAAAACTGTGGCCGTGCATGCGCGAACACGGGTGGTCTTTAGGCAGATGCGGAAGAAAACGGGCCGATTCGATTTGAAAATGCTGTTTCAGTTCAAAGTTCATGGTATGATCCTAACAACCGAAGACATGTCGATGTTCGCAAGCGTCGGTCCAATTATTTATAAAGATATAGAGGCTTTTTTGTGATTTTGACAACTCTTCATTTAGCGAAACAAAATTTTAAATTCTCGTCGGCGCACTTTCTAATTTTTGATGAAAAAAGTGCAGAAATGCTTCACGGGCATAACTACCAAGTGCGTGTCGACATAACGTGCCCTGAAAATACCGAAAAAAATCATTCGGGCTATTTTGCTGATTTTAATATTTTTAAAAAATCGATCAAGGCCAAAGTCGATCAGTGGGACGAACATGTTTTATTGCCGGCCCTTCATCCTGACATGAAATACAAAGTCAGCGTCGATGGTAAAAATTACGACGTGCATTTCAGAGATCGTTTTTATTCTTTTCCAACCAACGAAGTGATTTGGTTAGAAGTGGTGAACACAAGCGTTGAACAATTTTCGATGTTACTAGCGAAAGAATTTTTCATGCACTTTAAAAAATATGGCGTGCAGCAAATTAAAGTTGAAGTCGAAGAAACGCGCGGTCAAAGCGCATCGACGACGTATAAAGGCTAATTAAAAAGAAATCAGAATTTGTAATAAAGCAGCGGGCGTTACTGCAGCTGCTGACCCGCAGCCACTTCGGCGGGTGTTAATTCTTTTTTGATTCGGTAGCTCCAAAAACAAATACGGCCGGGATCTTTTGACCACGATTCGACGCGGTCTTCGACGGCTTGCGGAAATCCGTTACAGGCCGTACTTCCGATGTCAGAAATATTTGTGACTTCGGCCGTTGACCATGACCACAGCGGCTTTTCTTTTTTAGACCAGTTGCGGTTAAAGCCTGAATTTCCCTTTTGAATACGCGCGAAGACAATTTTTTCTAAAGTCGGATTTGTGATTTGTTCGCGCGCTTTGGCAATCATCGCATCGTTTGTGACTTGAATAATAAATTGATCACCTGAATTATCGCGTGCGGCCACAACAAAGTAGGCGACGGTGTCATCGACAACCGTTTTTTGCGTATCGATGATAAAGGGCCCTTCTGATCCTGTTGGCGTAATATTAAATGCGGCGTAACGCTGTAAAGCGCGGATGCGCACGTAAGACCAGTCCGTCACGGTGCCTGGAGTTTTGTAGCTGATTTGTTCCATGGCGTTTAATGAAATCGATGTTGTCACCAAAACTTCTTGGCTACGATTTAAAAATTCAAGCTGAAATGTGTTGGCGTCAGGATATAGATTTTGTAACCACAATTTATTTTCTGGCAGTTCTGATTTTCGGTACGTTAAAACTCCGCCCTCAAATGTATGAGCGGGGTACGTGGCTGTGTCGCAAAGATAAGTCACCTTAAGTGCCTGGTTTTTTTCAAACGTTAAAAGTGAAAAGAACTCGGACGCCGTTTTCGCCGTGATTTTAATTTTCGTTTTTGAATCCGCATTAAAAAGATAATTGGCCTCATCAACTAAGTTGGGCTTGAACGTTTGCACCCAGCCCGAGACGTCGTGATGAGTTAAATTAACCACTTCAAGGTCTCCGGTTAAACAGCCTTGAGGCCAGCGAAAGACTTCAGCAGAAGCCGCGTATGCGCACGTCAATGTGATTAAAAAAGAAACTAATTGGGTGGTTGTTCTGCTCATAAGTCTAGAATCGGAGGGCTTAAAATGCGACTTGAGTCTTGGGCCTGTTTTAGTTAACAAACTAGACTTTAGGATATGATTTTTTTGAAGTTAAATAGGGGATGAAAATTTTGAAAAGTCTTTTTTCAATCGGTTTACAAATGGTCATCGTCACTTTTTTTGTAGCCACTAAAGTTCAGGCGCAGCAGCCCGCATTCGATCAACCCGCGCAACCAGAATCATCGATTTTTCAGTATTCAAAAAAAATAAAAATTGGGGCCGAACTCATATCATACCGTTACGTTGAGCCCGGATTAATTGAACACGTGGGACTTCTATACGGAGCCAATGCGCAGCTCAAGTGGGAAGCCAGCGAAATGATTTTTGGCGTAATCGACGTTAGCGTTGTCGCGGGTAAATTAAATTACAATGGGGCATTGTGTGATGTCGAAACAAACGCGTGCAGTAACTACAGCGCAAAAACCGATGATGTGATTTTTAGAATTACTCATCGTTTTGATTTTAAAGTGACTGAACAATTTCATATTTTTGCTGGTCCCGGAATTCGTTACTTATTTGACCGCGGAGAAAGCTCAGGCTTCTACACGCGTCTTGGTTTATATTTGTTTGCTCCGGTCGGCGTTAATTTGCAGATCCCTTTGAATGACGATAGCGGGCTTATTTTTGATTTAGAATATGATATTTTCATATCGGGTTCGATGG
>JACMQO010000059.1 GCA_014376935.1 Bdellovibrio sp. | reverse complement strand
ATCTTTTTTTCATTGCCCACTTTATCAATTTTCACATCGGCGCGGTATCCAGTTGATACTAAGTACTGCTGTAAAGCTAAAGATGGAATAAAGCTTGAACCCAGGCGATTGCCGGCGCGATAAAACAAAGGATAGTTTCGAATGAAACCATCAATATCTAGCATGGTGTTAAAGCTGCCCGTGTATAAAGATTTGGATTGTATCAAGTCGGTGTTGCTGGTCCAGCGGCCGTATTGCGGAATCGGATGGTCGGATGATTCCTTTTTTATTTTGGCTAGTATCTGTTGCACATCATCTTCAGTTTTTGCATTTTGTTTGCTGAATAATGTTTTATAAAGTTTAAGAACATTTTCTTTTTTTAGATCAGAGTACTGGTCGTTTGGCGTTAACCAATGCTGACAGTATTCAAATACGTTTTTGGTCTTTAAAGATTTCAAATAATTTTTTTGAAATTCGGTCAAGCCATCACTTGTCACCACTTTGTTTTTTGTTAAGTAGCTTTCTTCTGTGCTTTTTTGTACAGCCTTAAAAAAAGCGGTGAAGAAATTACCCCAATCTAAATCTTCGAACTTATCCCCAGAATCATCCACAACAAATGACGGGTTTACTTTGATCAGTTTGTCTCCACCATTTTGTAAGAAGGCTTCGTTGATGCAATAATCTTGATAAGCTTGGGTTTGAATCAAGTTATCGCTAAAAGTGCCTAAAATGATTTTGTCTTGATGTTGGTCAACAAAGTTTGAAAGAATTTTGTCGGCGTCTTTGTTTTCACGCTCGGGCTCAGAAAATATAATATCGTAACCAATAGAGCTAACGCCGTAAGAAATCAACTTGTCTGAAAGTTCAGTGATGTGAGTGCGGCTCCATGGCCAGCGACCGACTTCGTCGATAGATTCGTCGTCAACAGCGACCAAAATTGTTTTTTGCTCTTTGGGTGGGCTTTGGCCGAAGCGGTATTTGAAATCGTTAAAGCGTAAATCTAGATTTTCGAAAAAGTCGTAAAGGCGTGTTTTTGAATTTGATTGCGTGCCCTCAAGATGATTTAAATAAAAGAAAGAAAACGAACTGATAAAGATCGTTATGACGACGCCTAAAATAAAACTCATCCACTTGTGGTTCACGGGTTTTTTATCGGCTTTTTTTAGGCTAAGAAACACTGGCTTTGGTCAAGAAATCGACACCTGTTTAGCCAGATGGGCTTTGGTCCAGTGCGTTCAAAAATTCAAAAAGCAATTGATGATCGATTTCTAAAATTCCATTAAGCTAAACTGGTGTTTAAGTTAAATCGATTTTTAAAACTAGCTGCTACTTTTATTCTGCTACCTGCGGTGGTTTTACTTTCGCTTTTTTCACTTGAACAGCAGGGCTTTTTTAAGGTGGATCAGATCAAAATCAATGTGGCCGTCAAAGCTTCGCAAAAAGGTTTTGTTCGCCCATACATCGATTCACTGAATCAGCGCTTAGAAAGCTTTAAGGGGCAGTCTTTATGGCAGCTTTCTCTAAATAATGTTTCTAAAATTTTAAAAGCCGAACCATGGATTACCGAATTTCGTGTATCGCGTGCGTGGCCGTCGGGTTTAGAGATCGAAATCGAACCCCATCAAGTGGCATTTTTGATTCAAGCCAAAGAAATTAAGGGTACCACTGAATTCTTTCCGGTAACTGTCAGCGGTGCGGTATTACAAAAAGTGGATTCGCGACAAGCTCCATCAGTAGCCATCGTGCGTGGTAATGAATTTCTAAAAAATCAAAAAATTCGTGAAGGTGCCGTAGCTGTTTTGAAATCACTACCGGCCGACGGAAAGCTGCACTCGTCGCATGTTTCAGAGGTTGGTTACGATAAAAAAGATGGTTATTGGATCGAACTTTCACAGACCAATATGAAAATTAAATACGGTGAAGACCAGTTCGAATTGAAATCAAATCGCGTGTCGCAGGTCATAGAATATCTTGAAAATCGTGATCTGAAAGCGCGCGTCATAGACGCAAATCTATCCAAAAAAGTTCTTGTCAGGTTGCATTAAGACCCCTAAGCTTTAGTCAAGGATACTTAAGTCTGGATGACATTTGTATCTTTTATTTGCAACAAGAGATTTACAACAAGATATGGCACAAGACTTTAGCAAAGACTTTACTAGTCTAAAGGACTTACGGATGAGTACTTCACATAATTCTACTAAAAGTGGACCTATTTTAGCGAGCCTAGATATTGGTTCGTCGTCGGTCAAACTGATTTACTCTACCGTTAATCCAGAAGGTTCTATCGAAGTTGTCGGCGTTGGTATCGCACCAAACGCGGGATTAAAACAAGGCGTTGTCGTCAATATCGAAGTCACCACAGAATCAATTCGTAAAGCCAAAGAAGAAGCCGAATTAATGTCGGGCTATACGGCGAACGAAGTTTGGATTTCTGTTAGCGGATCACACATCAATTCTTTTGATTCAAAAGGAATGGTCGCGATCAAAAATAAAGAAGTTACAACATCAGATATCGAACGCGTGATCGAAGCGGCTAAAGCCGTGATCGTTCCGGCGGATCGTACCGTTTTACACGTGATTCCACGCGAATATAAAATTGATTCGCAAGATGGAATTTCTGATCCGATCGGTATGTCGGGCGTTCGCTTAGAAGCGAATGTTCACATCGTAACGGCCAGTCAATCGGCGCTTGCGAATTTAACAAAATGTATCGAAAAAGCCGGCTTCAAAGTAGCTGGTTTAGTTTTAGATCAGGTTGCTGCCAGCACGGCCGTTTTATCTCCGGACGAGAAAAACTTAGGCGTGTGTTTAGCCGATATCGGCGGCGGTTCAGTTAAATTAATTTATTTCATCAATGGGAGCGTCGCGCAGACTTCGGTGATTCCTGTTGGTGGATCTCATTTTACTCATGACGTAGCCGTTGGGTTACGAACTCCACAAGTGTCAGCTGAAATCTTAAAGAAAAAACATGGTTGTGCCGTCGCAACTTTAGTTTCTGAAGAAGAGTTAGTGGATGTTGAAGGCGTTGGCGGCCGCAAGGTTCGTACAATCGCCAGAAAAGAATTAGCGCATATTTTAGAAGCCCGTGCCGAAGAGGTTTTAAACATGATCGCGAACGATGTTCGCATGAGTGGCTTACAACCGGTTCTTGGTTCAGGAATCGTTTTAACAGGTGGAACTAGCAGTTTAGACGGCCTTGTTGAAATGGGTGAATTTGTTTTTGATATTCCGGTTCGCCGTGGATACCCGAAAACGATGGGCGGCTTAAAAGACGTCGTAAAGGGCGGAGAGTTCGCAACAGCGATTGGTTTATTAATGTACGCGGTTGATTTACGAAAAGATTTTTACATCCGTAAAGATGCAAATGGGCCGTCGTTCGCAAACAATATCAACCCGTCTTTTGATGGACTGGCTGATAAGTTAAAGAAATTTTTTAACGATTTATTTTAAATCTATTTTCTAGGAAGGGAAGAGTCACATGTTTGAATTAGAAGAAAATGTAAACATTGGTGCAAATATTAAAGTTGTTGGAGTTGGTGGCGGCGGAAGCAATGCAATCGCAACAATGATCGAATGTGGAATGAGCGGCGTAGATTTCGTTGTCGCAAACACAGATATTCAAGCTTTAAATTCAAGTAAAGCCGGACAAAAAATTCAATTAGGCGTAGACCTAACAAAAGGTTTAGGCGCAGGCGCAAATCCTGATGTTGGCCGCAGATCAGCGATTGAATCTTACAACTTAATCGTTGAACAACTTAAAGGTTCAGACATGGTTTTCGTAACGGCCGGCATGGGCGGCGGAACCGGTACTGGTGGAGCTCCGATCGTCGCGAAAATCGCGCGTGAATTAGGTGCTTTAACGATCGGTGTTGTAACTAAGCCATTTACTTTCGAAGGCAAAAAACGCACGAAGCACGCAGAAAACGGATTAGCTGAATTAAAAGAAAACGTTGATGCTTTAATCGTGATTCCAAATCAAAAATTATTATCAGTATCAGCTGAAAAAACTCCGATCTTAGATACTTTCAAAAAAGCCGACGAAGTTTTATTACAAGCGGTAAAAGGTATTTCTGATTTGATCAACATTCGTGGTTTGATCAATCTAGATTTCGCCGATATCAGAACTGTTATGGCGAACAAAGGTTTAGCTTTAATGGGCGCAGGGTCGGCAAAGGGTGAAAACCGCGCAGTCGAAGCGGCTACCCAGGCGATTTCTTCTCCATTATTAGAAAACGTACGTATTGATGGCGCGACGGGCATCATCATCAACGTAACAGGTGGATCTGATCTTTCATTATACGAAGTGAACGAAGCATCTACATTAATCACTGAAGCCGCTAGCGAAGATGCAGAGATTATTTTTGGTGCGGTTATCGATCCAAACTTAATCGACGAAGTTCGCGTGACTGTTATCGCGACTGGTTTTGCTCGTGAAGATAAAATGATGGGCTTACCAAATATGAATTCAATGCAAAATTTCTTGAATTCATCTCCGTCAATCATGTTTGATGTTCCGCCGATGAATGCGGGCCAAACAGCGATGCCTTCACAGCAAGCTCAAAATCTTGGTCAAAGCCCTGCTCAGCAATTTCAGCAGCATCAACAAATGATGTCGCAACCTTTTGCTCCGAATTTT
>JACMQO010000058.1 GCA_014376935.1 Bdellovibrio sp. | reverse complement strand
TTGTTGAAAAAGAAATTGATATCGGGCTTGGCGTATTCAGCAATCATTCACCAAGAATAAAATATACTAAAATAGGTGAAGAAAAGCTTTGTTACTATATCTCTAAGAATCACCCTCTTTGGACGAAAAAGATTTTAACCAAAGATGAATTAACCGGACAAAAAGTTACCTGGCTTGATAACCACAACAGAAAGAAGACAGATCTTAAATTAGATATTTTTGTCGAAAATTTAAAATATAAAATGCAATTCTTTGGATTCAGCAACAATCTGAGTGGCGCCCTACAAATTCTTTTAAGCGGCCATACAGTCGTCCCGCTTCCTGAACTTTACGGAAAATCTTTGGAGAAAAATTATCCTGTAAAAAAACTTGCTTTTGAAGTTAAGCCCAGAGTCTTAGAGCAAATGATTGCATCCAATCCGTCTGCTCAATTAAACCCTTGTACTAAGTTCCTTATCAATTTACTTACGGATGATAATCGAGTGTGAAACCTTATGAAAGAAATTTGGACTCCCCCAATTTTCGGTTCTTGATTCATATAACAGTTTCGCCCTGGCGACATACACCCATTTCGTGAACGAATCTAAATTTCCGGCAAGAGCCGCTGCAATAACGACCGCGATTGCGAAATCAGTTAATTTATCGAAGTTCAAGTTGACCTACTTTAAAGACAATCTGTTTTTGTTCAAATCGGATTAAAATATTAACGACAGAGTGTCGATTCCAAAATTTTGCGATTCTTGGAAGAAGTTTTTTCTCATTTAGAATGTCTGAAATTCTATTGGGGTTAGTCTCTTGCTTCCATAATTGGTGGACCAGCATTAGGGTACGACCTGACCTTGGAAGTAACAGAACCCATAGGGCGGCTGCGCGTTGGTCTTTCCCTTTTCGACTTTTTGCTTTAGTTCAGGGACTGCTGCGCTATTGCGCAACACTATTCCGGCTTTGACAAAATTCTCGTGGATAGCTGATTTAGCTTTACCTGTCTGTTGCGAAGGTTCGGGTAACGTCTGATTCAGGCTACCAAATTTTGTTCGCCCCTGGGCGTTCAAGATTGTTCTTTGGATGTTTCCAAAGAAAGTTTCTCCGGAAATGAGCTGCTGAGAGAAATATCAAACCTGCAGCAATGCGGGTTTTTTTTGCCTAAAATCGTCGGTTTCCTTGCCTTCGCAGGCAAAGACTTTTCATATCTTGGTTTTTTTGGTTGGAAACAAGGTAAGTCTATATGTATCGACTTTGACCCAGTTGTCTGGGCCTGGCCGCGATCGAGGGCAAACGGCACAATCGTTAAAATTATTTTACTGAGCCTGAATCGCCTTACAAGCTACAACCCGCCCGAATGGCCTTACATTGTAAATGGCTACCGCATTGACATGCAACGTTTCGGGCTTATCAGAAAGCAAGCTGATCGAAGAACTGCTGTCACCAGTTGCCATGTCACCCGAGTACGTTTTGAAACTAATGATCTTACGCTTATCTAATGTGATAATATTTTTCTTACTTGTTCTGGTCGTCATATTTTCGCACGTATCCATCAGATAAATGATGTAGGTGCCAGGTTCAATTTTACTAGACTCAAAAACGGCACTGATATTTGAATTATTTTCAACCAACGTGACTTTGGCTTTTCCTTTTTTAGACAGCTCATCAAAAAAAATCGTTTTCGTGATTTCGATATTTGGATTACGATTTTCAAATAAAACTTTTCTATTTTTAACGATCTCTATTTGTTTTTTTTGCTCGAAATAGATGTATCCTGCGGCCAGTAGAACCACAGGTACAATTGTGAAAATGACTCGAAAATAATTGAGCTGCGGCTTTCTGAAGATATGATTTTTAAAATAGAAGTCTTGAAGCCACTTACCCACTGAACGTTTCATGGCGCTGATCATACTCGTGATCGAAGAAATTATGTAAATTTAAAACGAAAATAAAAATAATTTTAGCTTTCTTAGCCTATTAATTCCACATTTTGGACGTGACGCGAGCCGACCTGGGGCTGTCGCGCTCTTATTTAGAAGAAAAGTGTCATCGAAAGCGAGCCTTCGTGAAGTAAATAGTAATTATAAAAGGCGCCGACCATTACGTTTTTCGTTACGCGGTACTGCACACCACCGAAGTATTCTTGTTTCGTATATTTTGTTTCAAGCTGTTTGGTATCGTAATTATAACTGAGCCGCTGGCTATCTTCGGTTCGTTGCGCAACGGTCACTATAAATCTATCAATCAACAGGCTGGCCGTCAGCAGAGTCACCTCAGCCATTGAAGGATCATCTTCGACCTGAAGTGAAATGTGAGAATAATCTAAAACAATTGAAGTTAAAAAAAGACCCACATTATAAGTCTTAACATGATAATTAAACTGCGTCTTAATCGCATCGCCCACGTAAGGATCATTCAGCTGCGTCTGATCACTATACAGTGATCCCCCAAATGTTATTGGCCCCAAGATACCATTTAAACCCAACCCTGTCGTAAAACCTTGAGTCAGTTTGTTGTACTTAACCATCGCGCCTAATTTTAAATTGAACGAGCTTAATCCGGATCCCCTTTTGTCAATTACACTCATCGCGGCCGCTAAGGTATATTTTTGACTGGGATATTTATCGGCTAAACGTTTTCGATCATACAAATCTTGGGTGTTTTCAAATCCGGGTGGACCAAAAAAAGTTTCTTCACTGTTCGACGGAGAAATGGCCGCACCAACACGGCCCGTTCCCCGAATTAAGGCGACGTCGACTTGATCCTTATAAAAAAGCCCTTCAAGTCCGTAACCAGCTTCGGTCGGAACGGCTGACGGATTGATTTTAACTTGCGTACCCATTGAAGGATTATTCGAAGATCGGCTGCTGTTCCCGTTGCAATTATCTTTCAGGTAACATTTTAGATCAAAATCGGCTTGAGCTTGAAGCGACGTCAAAAAAGTCGCTGCCACCGTAGCCCAAATCACGAACGAAAAAATTGATGCTATGGCTTTCAGATTTGGGGCTTTAGACACCGTATCAGGATAACGTTCGGTCGTTCGGTTTGCCAGAGCTAGAATAAGACCTATCCAAACGACCTGTTCTAAATTTTAAAATACGTCGCGAATTAAGATTTTTACAAAACTTGTATTCTCAGATTTGGGTAACTGGCTGTATTTGGCTGAAGTAAGTCCTGACTACAGACGATACATACTTAAGTCGTAACAGGCCCGCTAGGAGATAGAAATGTCGATCACCAACAAACTGAAAAAAAAGCTTTTCTATTTTTCAGTTTCTTTACTACCGAAACCACTTCGACACGGCTTTTACAGAAAAAACTACGCTCGCGTTCCATCCGCAGTTCCCGCTGGATTGACATTCGAACTGGCACGCACAAAAGAAGAACTTGAAGCGGCCTTTAAATTACTGCACGACGCCTACGTTGAACAGGGGTTTATAACTCCACACCCTTCAGGCATGCGATTAATTATTCAACATGCCCTGCCCACAACTAGCATTTTAGTGGCTAAAATGAATCATCAAGTCATCGGAACCATTTCAATCATGCGCGATACCGCCTTGGGTTTACCGATGGAAAAAGTTTTCGATATCAATCATCTAAAGAAAAATGGAAAACGCGTCGCCGAACTATCTTGCCTGGCCATCCATCCCAACTTTCGCCGAAATATGGGAGGACACATATTTTTTCCATTAACTTTATTTGCATCTATGTTCGCAGAACGCTCTTTCGGAACAGATTATTTAGTTTGGAATTTATATCCTCAACACGCTGATTTCTATAATGCCATCTTTGGATCTAGCCATTTAAGCCAGGAAGCAAAAGATTATTTAGGTGCGCCGGCTTCAGCCATTCAATTAGATCTTGCCGGCAGCTATAACTTTGCTAAACAAAAGTACCAAGGACTTGGTATCAAAAAAGATTTATTTAAATATACTTACGTAACAAAGCATTCCTATTTTAAATATCCACTTGTCGAAGATGGATCTATTAATCACCCCGTGATGACCCCTGCAATTTTCGAATATTTCTTTTCGCAGAAAACTGATATTTTAAAAAATTTATCAGCCCTAGAGGAACAAGTTGTGGCAAGATATTATCCGCTTTCTTCTTACGCTGCGGTTATTCCAATCAATAAATTTAAAATCGAAGAACCAAGATCGAACATACGTTGGGATACAAGGCTAACCGCCCATCTAAAAGATAAAGCATCCGTAACCGTGTTAGACATCTCAGAAAGCGGTTTCAGAGCCTACGCTCCTGAAGATTTAGTTCTATACCGCACTTACGAGTTCGAAATTAAATTGGACTCCGGAGAAAAGGTAATTATAAAAGCAAAACCCATCTGGAAAAAAACGGATTCCGTTTACGGATTCAAATTACTAGAGGCTAATAAAATCTGGGAAAGACTTGTCGAAAACCAAGCCAGTAAGTTAAAACAATTAGTTTCGTAGATGATTCTTTGCTGAAAAAATTATTCTTGTAAATCTTGATCTTCAAAAACAGAAAATACATTAAATTGGTACTGCCAAACTTTATTCTTTGCATTTGCTACGTCTGGTTTTAGATCAAACTTAGCCTGGGACTTAGCCGAAACGTCGATCATATAGTTGTGCAAAGCACGAATGCGGTCTTTCACTTCCAGATACGATTCTGCATCCAGACTGACAGTTCCAACGGTAAAAAGCGATCGGCCCATCAAAGGCTTCTGCAAATAATCTAAGAACGTCCGCGCGTAATGACGACTTATTCGACTAATTTCGTTAACAATTTGTTCGTCATCTTTATTTTTTTCAGTGGCATGTAAAAGAACATGCTCTTGAGAAGGTACAGAATACAAACCGGTGGTCGAATCGAAGCTAAGCCGTTTTGTCGCAACTAATCGTTTTATAAGAGCGTCCAAAAAACCAATACTTGGCTTCGTCGTCACAGTTAACTCTTTGATAAATTTTTCAGCGCTCCAATTCCCTTTATTGTAGTAAACGTACATCATGATTTGGTAATCATTATCCGTTTCGCATTGGTTGGACTTTTCTAATTTTTGATTCGAACTTTTGACCGAGGCATTGGTGCTTGCTAAGGCATCGTGTTTAATCGCAGAGATGGCAAATGTCGGATCAGAATCGGCTAAATATAAAATTAAAAACCTTTCGGCTTTTGCTCCTTTAAGCTCAAGAAGATTTATAAACTCTATGGCCCGGTTTAACGAAAGTCTTTTTCGACCTTTGAAAATGTCATTTAAATACGGAGCCGACCAATCCAACTTATTTGCTAAGTACTGGTAACTAAACTTTTTATTTTTTTCTTTGTTTAAAGTATAAAAATCATTAAAGAAAGGCACAAGTTCTGCATATAAACTAATATTTGGAAAAAAAGGTTTACTCATTTTAAAAAATTCCCTCTAAGCCGAATATTCTATGTATCGGCAAATAAATGTACATGTCCAAACTTTTGTCCCTGTTTTTTCTATTCTTAAATTTGAGAATACTCAATCCTATGAAACTACCCGAGAATAACGCTAACGACGAACTAATCAAAAGGATATCTACCATGTTTGAACGAAATTTAGGATATATAGACTTAGAGACGCAAGCCAAATTAGCACAAACAACGATTCTATTTGCGGGATGTGGTGTAGGCTCGGCTCCGGCAGAGGCTGCTGCGCGCTTAGGTATTTTGAATTTTATCTTGGTCGACGGTGACATCGTCGAAGAGCATAATCTAAACCGGCAATCATTTGAATTTGATGACATCGGGAAATCAAAAGTCGAAAGCCTTAAAAAAAGAATTTTACGTATTAATCCCAAAGCAAAAGTCGAAGCCATTCACAATTTGGTCACGATCAACAACGCGCGATCATTTGTGGATAAAGCCGATATTGTTTTTGACACAATCGACTTCTTAGATCTAGAAGCCATCGTCGGTCTTCATGACGCCGCCAATTCTAACAGTAAACCCATCGTCTCTTTATTTACGGCTGGGTTCGGTGCCGTTGGGATTTTTGTACCTGCCGAACAAAAAGAGCGTTCGTGGATTCGCGAATTATTTCAATTAGCTGATGGCGATTTAAAAAATGAATCGTACACCGAACATTTCTTTACATTTTTTCAACGTTTAGCGATTCACTTAAATCCAGCTGTTCAACAGACGATGATGAACGTGTTTCAAAAAATGAAAGATGGCATTCCGTGTCCGGCCCCGCATGTGGTCGCCGGTTCGTTATCTGCGGCGGCATTAGGAATGCACTGGCTTACGAAATATTTAACTAAAGAACCAATCAAAAGTGCGCCTGAATTTATCTATTTAGATTTAGCTCAGGTTGAAAAAAAATTAAGCTTTACGATTGTGTAAGCACGATCATCTATTGAATCGGTGGCTCGCTCGCCGTATTCAATAAAGCCAAAGCATCTGCACTTAATTTTAAATCAGCGGCCGCGACCAATTCAGTGACTTGTTTCATATTCGTTGCACTAGCAATAGGAGCCGTGACGATCGGCTGATGCATCAACCACGCTAAAGCTACGGTCGATTGACTGGCCTTTGTTTCTTTACTGACTTTATCTAAAGCCGCTAAAATTTTAAATCCGCGTTCGTTCATGTAACCTTCAACGCGGCTGCCACGTGTGTGCGTACCGATATCTTTTTCGGTCCGGTATTTACCCGTTAAAAACCCGCTCGCTAATGAAAAATAAGGTGTGACCGCTAATTTATGTTCTTCACACACTGGCTGCAAATTACGTTCGAAATCGCCACGGTCATAAAGATTATATAAAGGCTGTAACGACTGGTAGGCCGGTGATGTATTTCGGTGCGCAGCTTCAATCGCTTTGTGTAAACGTTTCGCCGAATAGTTTGAAGCCCCGCAAACACGGATTTTTCCGTGTTTGATCAAATGTCCATACGCTTCTGATGTTTCTTCTGAAGGTGTGTCGTCATCTTGCTGATGAGAAATATAAAGATCAATGTAATCTGTTTGCAAACGCTTTAATGAATTTTCAACTGACGCAAAGATGTAATCTTTCTTTAAGCCTTTTTTGCCGGGGCCCATTTCCATTCCGACTTTAGTTGCGATCACCACATCGCGGCGATTGCCGCGCGCTTTCATCCAGTTGCCGATGATGGTTTCAGATTCTCCGCCATGGTTTCCAGGAACCCAACGCGAATACACGTCAGCCGTGTCGATAAAGTTTCCGCCGCCGGCAACGAATGCGTCTAACATACGAAAAGAGTTTTCTTCGTTGATGGTCCATCCGAAAACGTTGCCACCAAAACACAAACTTGAAACTTCTAGGCCAGACTGACCGAAACTTTTTTTCTTCATGCAAAAATGGTAGAAGGATTTTACGGTAACCTCAATGTGAACTATCTGCCGCAGGTTGGCAGAATGCCTAAAATCAACACTATTTAACTAACGCAGTGATTTATTGAACGAATCATCCAATAGTGATGACGCCTTTTTGTACGGAATTTCTAAAATCGCATTATAATCACTGGATGTTTTAAATAATTGAAATTTTCTATTCAAAGAATTATTAGAAAGTTGAATTAAATAGTTGATCTCGGCCGCAGAAAATTTTTTCGCAAACAGTTCAGACATTGAATCGATCGATTCGTTTTGAAGCTGTAATTTTATTTGATCATATTTTGTTTTTGAATCTAAATACATTTGTTTATTAAACTTAGAATCTATTTTTATTTTTTGGGGCTGTAGAATACACCCGGAATACTGGACGCCCTCTTTAATCTTCGTATCGATTTGTTCTGCCGAAATCAGAAGTCGCGCCAACTTTATTTTTACGGCCATATCATTTTTTAAACTCACATTGCCATCACCAAACTTGGTAGAGCTGCTTAAGTCTGCTGCCGACAGCGACAAAGCATAAAATAGAAAAAATAAAATTATTTTGAAGCGGTCATTAACTATTGGCATGACGGGCTCGAGTAACACGCACTGATACTTGGATAAGGACCATTCGTATAAGTCGGCGTGCCGCTAAAATGAGCGCACGAATTTGTCGTAGGATCAATGCAATACCAGCCAGCCCCCTTTGCACCGGCAGTTAAGCCGCCGAAAGAACCTTTTGAACTAACAAGACTAACCGCGTAAATTGCGGTGTTAGCCATCGTGATTTGCCCCGATATTTTTAAAACGCGAACTAAGAAATTACGTCGGTCTACTTTTGAAACGCTTTTTTCTAATGTGTTCATTTAGTAATTTTGGTTTTGAGCAAGTTTGCTCGGCTACGAATTTTTTCAATTATTTTTCTGATTGTATGTAAGTCATCCATCGAGCAACATGAAGGTCCAGGAAGGTGACGAATGAACAGCATTGATATCAATACGAATCTTAACTTTTTAGGTTTTTCAGACATTAGAAACTTTCTAAAAGAGTATAGCTTTGCGATGAAAGACCAATTTTCAAATTGGACGTTAACCGAGTGGTCTCAAGATTTAGGTTTAGAATCACCGACTTCATTAACCATGATTTTAAATGGACAACGTAATATTGGCCCCAGTATTGAAACTGCATTTATAAAATATTTCTCTTTCTCAGAAAAAAACTTACGCCATTTCAGACTTCTGATTAAGCAGGACAAAATAACCTCTAGTGATCCACTTCATGATCTTCTAGAAAACGAAATTGCCTTGAACACCAATGCGAAACCGACCACAACTCTTTCATCGAAACAACTGGAATCAATTAATCACACTTATTACTTCAGCCTTCGTCAGTTGGCGCGACTTCTGCCTATCCCTAAAGATCAAAAATATTTAGAAAAAGTTTTTATGTGTGAAGAAAATGCGATTAATTTTATTGAAATTTTCGAAATACTAGAAAGTCAGGGGATGCTTTTACACAGAAATGGATTATATTCTGCGGTCGACGTCGTTTTCGATACACCTGAAAATATATCTTCTGAATCAATTAAACAAATACATGAAGCTTCTGGGCAGGTCGCCCTTCAAGCCATTAGAAAATTTGACGTCGCTCAAAGAAACTTTCAAAGTTGCACGTTATCTGTGAATCGCAAGCATCTACCACAAGCCCAGGCTCTGATTGATAAATTTTTAGATGATTTTGAAACTTTGATTGATTCCAAAGAGGGTGACTCCGTTTACCAACTTAACGTACAATTTTTTCCAATGGCGGTTATAAATGAAAATAGTTTGGATAATTAGTATTATTATTGGATTTAGCTTCGTTGCGCATGCCGATCGCGTCAGAAACGGCGGCACCTACGTGACGTGCAGTAACCTATCCTATTTTTATGATTTGTATGAGCTAACTAAGATACAAAAAATTGAGCCGGTAATTCCGATTGGCAAAAATCCGTTTCAGATGGCTAGTGACATAATTGATCGCCAGTCAGATCAAAATATCGTCTTTAAAAATCTTTTGCGAACTTACTTACAAGATATGAAAAAAAACATGATCTTTAGTAATCAAAAATTAATCATCAATGGCGATATTCCTACATATACAATCCAGCGTGACTGCCAAATGTTTCAGGCTGCGGTGTCGGGAATGCAAGATGATCAATGGGTCTGCTACCTTTACGGTGGTTCTTGGGACTTATTAGACTACGATAATCAAACAGCCCTAATCCTACATGAAATCATTTACCGCATCACTTCGGATCTAGGGGCTACGACAAGCACATCTGCAAAACTTATTAATCAAAAGTTATTGGTTACAAAATACGATGATTCGAATAGCAAAAATAGTCTTTTTAATTTACGAAAAAAACTAAACGCACTTTTACCGCAAGAGCATTAAGTTCGTAAAACCAGAATGACATCATTTACAAAACACATTTCATTTATAGAGAAAAACTTCGCCGAATTAAAACCTTCGACCGAAGTTGCACTGGATTTAAAGTACGCAACGACCGATAACTTCATGAAACAAAATATCTACGACGGCTTTAACCGGTGCTTTGTTTCTCCGGTCACACATTTGATGTTCATAAAAGCCTGCGTCGAACTTCGCCTATTTCACCCTGATCTAAAATTTTTAATTTGGGACACCCTGCGCCCGCGTAGTATTCAAGCTCAGTTTTACGATCATCTGAAAGGAACTCCGTTTCAGAATTACGTCGCAAACCCAAATCCGGGTTCATTGCATAATTTCGGTATGGCCATGGACTTAACTTTGCAAACTAAAGATGGCGTACCGTTAGATATGGGGACAGGGTTTGACGATTTTGCCGATTTATCACAACCTAAACTTGAAAATAAATTCTTAGCTTCGGGTCAATTGACTCAGCAGCAGTTCGATAATCGCTTGCTACTAAGAAACGTATTAGAAAATCAAGGCTTTCAAGTACTAGAGCATGAATGGTGGCATTTCAATGCGTTACCGAAAGATCAAGTCTATGGCATTTTTCCAATTCTTGACTAGGCATTCACGCCTAGAGAATGAAGTGCTTTTTTTTCGATTCAGTGACGCAGTCTCTCTTGTCAGAATCCTAACAATCCTAACAATCAGGGGTGTGCTAGAAAATTTCTAGACACACATTCCACCAGGAGGATTTATGATTCGTTCGTTAATTTTAACGGCCGTGCTTTTCGTATCAGCGACTTCTCAAGCTGCTGTAACAATCAATGGTTCAGGTTCGACTTTCGCAGAACCTATTTACACGCGTTGGTTTTCTGACTTTCAGAAAAAAAACCCTGGTGCGCAATTCAATTACCAAGGTGTTGGTAGCGGCGCAGGTATCAAACAATTAATCGAAGGCACTGTTGATTTCGCCGGATCTGATGATCCAATGAAAGCCGAAGACGCAGCTAAAGCTAAAGAAACAGTATTGCACGTACCAATCGCAATGGGTGCTGTTGTTGTTAGCTATAACGCTCCGATCACAGGGACACTACAACTAGACGGCAAAACGATTGCTGATATGTTTTCAGGTAAAATCACAAAATGGAATGACGCTGCCATTGCAAAGTTAAATCCAAAATTAAAATTACCTGATCTTGCGATCGTTGTAGCAACGCGTTCAGACGGTTCAGGAACAACTGCGGTATTTTCTGAGTACTTATCTAAAGTGAGCCCTGAATGGGTTGGCAAAAACGGCAAAACTGTAAAATGGTTTACAGGCAGTCTTGGAGCTAAAGGAAACGCCGGTGTTGCTGGTTTAATCAAACAAAACCCAGGAACAGTGGGTTATGTTGAATTAGTGTACGCTAAAGAAAATAACCTTCCGTATGCGACAGTTCAGAACAAAGATGGCAAATTTATCGAAGCTACAAATGCAAGCGTTTCTGCAGCCGCAGAAGGCATCAAAAAAGAAGCTGTTGAAAGCAATTTCAAGATTTCAATCACAGACTCTGCGCACAAAGGGGCTTACCCAATTTCTTCCTTTACATGGATGTTAGTATTTGAAAAGATGCCTAAAGAAAAAGGAACTGAGATCGTTAAGTTTTCGACTTGGGCTTTAAGTGAAGAAGCTCAGAAAATTGCTGGTTCAATTAATTATTCTCCGGTGCCTAAAGAAATTCGTGCCGAAGCGTTGAAAGCAATTGCGAAAATCAAACTTCAGTAATGATGATTTGAAAAAAGTATTTGATCTATTTTTTAAAAAGCACAAAGCAAGCGAAGTCAGAAAATCTGACTTCGCTTTTGTTTTTTTTCTACGTTGTTTAGCCGTTCTTGTTATCTTAATTTTTGCTTCTTTAATTTACTATTTATGGGATGGATCTAGCGCCATCTTAAAACACAGTGGCTGGGGCTTTTTCTTAGGTCGCGAATGGGATCCAAATTCAGACCAATTCGGAGCCCTACCCTTTATCTATGGCACTTTGCTAACTTCAGTGGTGGCTCTTGTGATCGCGGCCCCCATCGCCATCAGTGCTGCAATATTATTAACCGAAATCGCCGTGCAAAAAATCGCGAAACCTTTTGGTTTTTTAATCGAAATGTTAGCCGCTATTCCCAGTGTTGTTTACGGTTTATGGGGAATTTTTGTATTAGCGCCTTTCGTGCGTGATTACATTCAACCTTTCTTAGGGAAATATTTTTCATTTCTTCCGTTCTTTAAAGGGCCACCTTTTGGTATCGGAATTTTTACGGCGGGTTTAATTTTAGCGATCATGATTTTACCAACCATCACGGCCGTCTGCCGCGAAGTATTCTTAGCGATTCCCACTTCATTACGTGAAGGTGTGTTAGCGCTAGGATCAACCCGCTGGGAGATGATCAAGACCGCCGTTGTCGAAGCGGGGTTTTCAGGAATTTTAGCCGCGATTGCTTTGGGCTTTGGCCGCGCGATGGGCGAAACGATGGCCGTCACGATGCTGATCGGAAATCGCCCTGACATCTCTTTATCATTATTTTCGCCGGGCGCCACGATGGCCAGCGTGATCGCGAATGAATCCCCGGAAGCGACTTCGAATTTACATGTCTCTTCGCTAGCCGCGATTGGTTTTGCATTATTTTTAGTTTCATTAGGTGTCAGCGGATTAGCGCGATTAATCACGAAAATCACTAAACGTAGGTTTGCGAAATGATACTGTCAACACGGGCTAATTTTAGATTACTTCGTCGCCGTCGTATCAAAGATCGCATCATGACCGGCGTGATTATGCTTTTATCGCTGATCGCCATCATCCCGCTATTTATGATTTTTTATCATATCGTCGTTAACGGAATTTCGGCGATCAATTTTGATTTCTTCACGCAATTACCGGTACCTTTAGGCGAAATCGGTGGCGGTATGGGAAACTGTATCTTAGGAAGTATAATTTTAATTTCGATCGCAAGCCTTGGCGCCGTACCGATTGGTGTCTTTGGCGGAGTTTATCTATCCGAATACAAACACGAACGAACGGCCAGTTTGTTTCGCTGGGTCGTAGACTTGATGATGAGTATGCCTTCGATCGTGATCGGCTTATTCGTTTACACGTCGATCGTAGTGCCTTCAAAATCTTTTTCGGCCGTTGCAGGTGGGATCGCGCTGGGGCTATTGATGTTACCCATCGTCGCAAAAACCACCGAAGAGGTTTTAAAATTAACTCCGCTTCATGTACGCGAAGCGGGTCTTGCTTTAGGCTTATCAAGATGGCGCGTGATTTTATTTATCGTGTTACGCGGACGCAAATCAGCGGTCATCACCGGTATTGTCTTAGCGCTAGGTCGTATCGCCGGAGAAACGGCACCTTTGCTAGTCACGGCTTTCGGAAATCGCAACTGGCCAACGTCATTGATGCAGCCGACACCGTCACTACCCGTGCAAATTTACAATTACGCAATCAGCCCTTACGAGAACTGGCACAAACAGGCCTGGGCTGGCGCTTTAACGTTGGTCGTTTTAATTTTCTTTATTAATATCTTCACGCGCGTCGTTTTCACACGAAATGATTTAGGGCGAAATACACAATGAGTTCACAACCGATTTTATCTTTTCAAAAAGTGCACGCCTATTACGGTGAAAAACACACGGTCAAAGGCGTATCCTTTGATGTGCAAGCGAACGAAGTTGTTGCCATCATCGGGCCATCGGGCTGCGGAAAATCAACGTTACTTCGTTGCGCCAATCGCCTTCATGAAGAAGACCCCACCGCACGCGTGGAAGGATCAATTTTATTAAACGGCGTTGATATTTTTCAAAACCACGCAGACCCCGTCGTTGTTCGTCAAAAAGTCGGAATGGTCTTTCAAAAACCAACCGCTTTTTCGGGTCTGTCTATTTGGGAAAATGTCGTCGCCGGACGCCTATTAAAAGGCGAAAAGAAAGCGGGCTTAAAAGAAAAAGCTGAACATGCTTTAAAGCAAGCTTCACTTTGGGAAGAGGTCAAAGATAAACTCAATGCACCTGGTTTAAGTTTATCTGGGGGCCAACAGCAACGTCTTTGCATTGCACGCGCTTTAGCGGTGAACCCAACGGCCATTTTAATGGATGAACCCACATCGGCTTTAGATCCAATTTCGGCGGCCCGCATTGAAGAACTGATTTCAGAACTTCAAAAAATTATCACGATCGTGATCGTCACACATAATTTACAACAAGCCGCGCGTATTTCGGATAAGACCGCATTTATGAATTTTGGCGAACTGATTGAATTTAATTCGACTTCAAAATTATTTACGAATCCAGAAAGTAAATTAACCGAGTCCTACATCACGGGTCATTTCGGTTAATTTCACTAGCGGGCACCCCACGAAAGGAGTGACCGCCACGTTGAATTTAGAATTTTGTTATTTTCAACTAAATGATAGAAAATGCTAATGCCAACAGTTTCATTGCCATTACCGTGAACTAACAAAATATCACCTGCTGAAAATTTTCTAGTTTTTGCAATCCAAGCCTGACTTCCTAAAGGAACCAAACCCAAAGATTTCGTCGTTTCGACTAAATGCTGATCCGATATCAAACCCGGATATCGTAAAAAAATGGATGGCAGTAATCCATTGCTCAACATGAAAATTTCTTGCTGTAGAATTTCTTCGGTCGAATTCACATCGGTACGCAATAAAAAATTGTGCTGATTCGCTAAACCCGGCGTGTACGGGTGATGGCGGGTATGATTCACCCAAGTGATATCTAACTTATTCTGAACCTGCAAATCAATCAGCTGATTCAGTTCATCCTGGTGATGCTCCATCCATCCGCCCGAGATCGAAACGGCTATCGGAAATTTACGATCTTTATACACGGTAGCTAAATACTGAAAAAAGCTTTTATCGTACGGTTTACTAGAGGGGCACAAATCAATTGTTAAGTAATTCGCCGACGATCCTTGGTCGGTCGCTAAACCGTCATTTTCAGCTAGGTAGGGAGCCGCCGTAGATGTATTCACTAGGTTCGCGTAGCGATTTGGCTCGGCCGAATCTTGACAGACCGTCAGGCAACTTGCAGCGATGATATAAGTTTGTAATGAATACTGATCAACGGCTAAAGCGTACTCGACCTGCGCAGACCTGAATACTCTGAGTTGTTCGACCTTTCGTTGATCTGAACTGACGACGCACGCTTTTTTTGAAACCTGAAAATCAGCGACCGCGTAATGGGTGCCCTCTTTCATTTTTAAGTAGCAAGCCTGCTGCTGAGACCAGGCCGCCGGAGCTAAAGCAAGAATAAGGGTTACGATAAGCTTCATCAGCTTTGCCAAGCTGCGAATACAGAGCCACCGTGAAGACACCTATTTTTCGGTTATAGTTCTTTAGGGTAGCTAAGTTTTAAACACTATGACTTTCTGGGCGAAAAGCGGTCGCCATGAATAAAATAGATGTCAGTTTCATAAAATATCTATCCCGAGAACACCAAATTATTCAGCCGACAAAAATCCCGCAAGTCCAAGTCTGCGTCATTGGTAAGGACACGGTATTTTCTGGACCTATCGTTTATTCGATTTACATTTTGTTCCTATTTTTGCGAAGGTTAAAAATACAAGCTAGGAGGCTTTATGAAAT
>JACMQO010000057.1 GCA_014376935.1 Bdellovibrio sp. | reverse complement strand
ATATAGAAATGAAATCGGAATCAGTACTGCCTGAAAAATTACGTATTTGTCTTGTAGGGCAAAAAATCAACGTGCTTAGTCGCGCGTCTGATACCGGATTACTATGGCCACTGGCGCGCGGGCTAACGGAACGCGGTCACGAAGTGACGATTATATCGACATCGACCCCGCTAAAAAAGCCAGAGATTTTTCGCGATGGGATTAGAGCGTATTATTTAAGTGAAGGACAGCCGCAATACAAAACAGTTCGCTTTGCCGATGCGGCTCATAAAAAGTTTACGTCTTTAAATAAAGATAAGCCTTTTCACCTGGTGCACAGCCTTGACCAAAGTGGTTTTAAAATTGGTCGCCATAAAAACCGCTTCAACGTTTGCATGGCTTACGATGTTGAAGCCACGCATATGGCGCAACTTTTTACCATCTTGTCTGAAAAACAAAATTCATTTATAGCGATGATTCAGACTTCTTTACGATTAGTCTTTAAATTTTTACAAACTTACTTCATGCAAGATCGCGCCGTTCTAGACACCGCCGATGGCGTTTTCGTAACGACTCCCCAGCAGCGTTTAATCTTAGAACGCTATTACCTTTACCCTGATTTTCACACATACACCGTACCTTACGGGATCAACTTAGGGGATTTAACTCCGAAGGCCGAGTCCGCGAATTTTAAAATGAAATTAAATATTCCAGATAACGCGCAAATCATTTTAGCGATTTCAGATTTTTCAAACCCGTTTGAAGTAAAACCACTTCTTAAAGCGTTTGAAAAAATTGTTTTGAAAAAGCCGAATACCTATTTACTGCTGTTAGGCGAAGGCCCGCAGTGGAAACAAGTCGAATACGAAATGTTAAACTTAGCTTTGGGCAGCCGCGTGATTATGCCAGGATCAGTAACCGCTGAAGAAATGCTTGAGTGTATTTTAGCGTCGCCGATTTATGTCGATCTAAGCTCAAGATCAACAGGGCTTGAACCCAGCTTGATCGAAGCCATGGCTCAGAAGAAAATCGTGATCGGATCTGAATTAAGTCCGATATCAGAGATCATCGAAGATGGCGTTGATGGATTTTTAGTGCGCCCGGCCGATATTGAATCTCTTACGAAACTGCTCGACAGGCTGATAACGGATTCAGACGCTGAAAAAGAGAAAATCGGCGAAAATGCCCGCCATAAGGTGATTGAAGTGTTTAATCGCCAAAAAATGATAGACTCGCTTATAAAAGCCTATACGCAAATTCTGGCGAATTCTGGAAAATTTAAACGCCGCGCCACACTCAAGAGCTTCTTTTCAAAGTCCGCAAGAACGGTATAATAAAAGTGTTTTCAATTACTTAGGGGACTTATGACCAAAGCGGACTTAATCAATCTTGTATCAGAAAAAGCGGGCATCACACGCGTAAAAGCGGAAGCCGTTGTGAATACTATTTTCGATACAATGGTAGAAGCCTTAATGAAGGACGACCGTATTGAAATTCGCGGTTTCGGCTCTTTTGTAAACAGAAAATATGACTCTTATAAAGGCCGTAATCCAAGAACCGGCGAAGTGATTGCCGTGGACGAAAAGAAATTACCATTCTTTAAAGTCGGCAAAGAACTTAAAGAAGAAATTAACGTTAAGCCCAGTTAGTTTAACGTTTCGCCTTCGATCGCTAAATTCTTTTCTAACCAAACTTTGTACGAACTGATTAACGTTAAGTACGACTGTCCCGAACACAAGCTGGCTTCTGTAGTACCAGAAACGTAAGAATTAACCCCTAAAATTTTAAGCAGCCCGCTCTGCTTGATAAACCCCGGCCCACCCGAATCACCATGACAGATACCATGTCCTGCGGATTGGTTCACGATGATTTTTTCACGCACTAGGCTGATGTTGTACTCGCTCGATGTCACTTGGGTTTTACGTAATAAACCATCGCCGCCGCGGCCATTTCCGACCTCTCCGAAACCCCAGAAATACAAAGCACTGTCAGGCTCGACAACGTTTTCATCTGCAATTGGAAAGATTGGATAACTTGCGGGTAACTTACGATTTAGAATCACCAATGCTAAATCGTTTGTCGAATATTCGGCGCTGTGTTCGTCTGACGTGTAACCTTCGTGCACGACTATTTTTCGCACGCCGATACGGTCACGCCGACTATCAAAACCACTTTCGCAACTTAGCGTTGAACTTGTGAACATATACGTTTCAGCCGCTTTAGATCCTTTCACACAATGAGCCGCTGTTAAAAGGATGTCTTTAGTGATGGCCGTAGCTGTACATAGTTGATCGCCAGAAAGGATCATCACGACATTTTTGGAATCATCATCGACTTTATGAACGACTGATCCGCCGACAATTCCAGAGACTAAAAGCTCGTTATCGGGGTAACACGTGCGAGTTCCTTTCGCGATAGGTTTGCCGTTATCTGCGCTCGATTTATCCGTTGAGGATTTCGCGCAACCGAAAAACAGAAGTAAACTGAATGCTAAAATAAGTTTGGAATGGATCACTAAGCCCCCGCTTCAGAACTAGGGGCAAATTTAATACGGATCTGAATTTAGATCCACTTTAATAGGGGCTATTGCAGTTTTTCATCTAGTGAAAACAGTTTTGACAGCTTGAAAACCGTTCAATTTACTTCGAAATCGAACCTATTTCTTTAAGCTTAAATAAGGCCATATAAAGGCGTTCTAAACCAAGAGCTATGCCAGCCGAAGGCGGCAATCCATAATCTAAAGCGGTGAAAAACTCTTGATCTAATTCGATCGGTTTTTTACCTAACGCTTGTTTTTTATGAAGATCTTCTTGCGCCCGTTCACGCTGCAAAACTGGATTATTCAGCTCGTGAAAAGCGTTCGCTAGTTCTAAGCCTTGCCAGTAAACTTCAAAACGTTCGGCCCATCCATCGTTTCCGACGCGGGCTAAGGCGGCTTGGTAAGGCGGGTATTTTTCGACGAAAACTAGGCGATCTTTAGGCCATTGGTTTTCGATTTTTTCCATAAAAATTAAATAGAAATAATCATCGATGCTAGTTGCTGACGCGACATCGACCTTTTGATCAGCCGCTAACTGCTTTAACTCTTCAATCGTGGTCATGGGTGTAAAATTAAAGTTACAATGTTTTTTAAAAAGATCAGACATCGTAAATGTTAAAACTTCTAAAGGTCTTTCTACTTTTAATTGATCCGCTAAGTATTCAACTAATTCGATGATATCCATTTTGATCGCCGATAAATTTGCAAACGCGCGGTACCATTCAAGCATTGTAAATTCAGGCGTATGACGCTCGGTCAATTCGCCATTTCTAAATACCGAAGCAATTTCAAAAATACGTTCAGCGCCTTCACTTAATAATTTCTTTAAATTCAATTCTGGAGAAGTGGGTAAGAAGTACTTTAATTTTCTAGAACCCAATTCAAATTCAGTTTCAAAAACATCCAGAGAAGGTTCTGTCCCCGGGCAAGCCACCAGCGTTGGTGTTTTTACATCTTGAAATCGTTTTTCTTTAAAGAAAGTGCGAATCATCGAAAGATAATCGAACCATTTTTTTTGTTCAGGCCACTTGTCGGACTTCGGAGTTTTTTCCGTTAAATTCGGAGTTAATAAGACAATCTGATTATTCGGAAAAAGAGCGATCAAATCACCATCGACCAAAACATCACCCGC
Source organism: Bdellovibrio sp. (assembly GCA_014376935.1). Taxonomy (GTDB): domain Bacteria; phylum Bdellovibrionota; class Bdellovibrionia; order Bdellovibrionales; family Bdellovibrionaceae; genus Pseudobdellovibrio. Next base: position 3,723 of record JACMQO010000057.1, on the reverse strand, counting down.
TTTAATTTCAGCCGCATCTTTAAAGGTCCAGTCGGTTAGAATCTGCACGCCTAGTCGAATTTGTTGAACCCTGCCGTAGCGCAAAGCGCCGCGAGGCATTTCAGGATATTTTAACCAGTGTTTCTGCAAATATTCGTCTCTTCTTTTGCTCATCCTAAAAAGATCGCTTATATAAATAAGCTATGCAAACTGAATTTGATAGATACAAAAAAGAAGCTGATTTCGTCGCCTTTAAAACGATTCACGAACGCACGCGCGATTTCGGTGTGCGCGACGGAAAACCCGACTCGTTATCTGAATTTGATGACCAAGGTTTGTTAATTGAGGTCATGCGGAACGGACACATGGGCTACAGTGCCACTTGTGAAACGACACCTGAAGGTATCAAGCAGGCTTTTGCGCAAGCCATCGCGATGACCGATGCCAGCAGCAAATACCCCGTTTTCAAATTCGACAAACAGATCAGACCCGGCTCAAAAGGAAAATACCAAACTGAAACTAAAAAATCTTTAGACAGTTTAAGTTTAGCCGCGGTTTACGATTATTTAAAAAAGACGTCGCTGGCTTTAAAAACAAGTGACCAAATTATTTCAACATCTTCAGACGCAATGATCATCACCTGTAAACAAAAATATTTATCTTCTGCCGGTGCTGATTTTGAACAGTCCTTTGATATCGTTATTAATTCGATGTCGGCGACAGCTCAAAAAGGATCTGAAACACAAACTAGATCTTTACATGGTGGTCGCGGTAATTGCCGCCAAGTTGGGGCTGAACATTTTCAATTAGATTCAGCCTTACGTGAATGCGATAGCATTAGTCGCGAAGCGATTGAATTATTATCGGCTGAAAACTGCCCGTCAGAAACTTGCGACTTAATTTTAGCTCCGGATCAAATGCTTTTGCAAATTCATGAATCAATCGGTCATCCACTTGAATTAGATCGCATTTTAGGAGACGAAAGAAATTTCGCCGGATGGAGCTTCGTTCAACCGCAAGATTTCGGAACCTTAAAATACGGTAGCCCTTTGATGAATATCGTTTTCGACCCGACGGTGTCTGACGAATTAGCCAGTTACGGCTTTGATGAAATCGGAAACCCTGCACAAAGAAAATATCTGATTCAAAATGGAATTCTGAAGGCTGGCCTTGGTAGCTTAGAAAGCCAAATGCGTTCGGGATTAAGCGGCGTTGCGAACGCAAGATCAAGTTCGTGGAATCGCGCACCGATTGACCGTATGGCGAACATCAACCTTGAAGGCGGCGATTTAACTTTAGACGAAATGATTTCTAAAGTTGAAAACGGCGTCATTATGTTTTCAAACAAATCATGGTCAATCGATGACTACCGCAGAAAATTTCAGTTCGGATGCGAATACGGTAAAAAAATTGAAAATGGAAAACTAACTAAAACATTAAAGAACCCAAACTACCGTGGCGTTACAGTCCCGTTCTGGAATAACTTAGTCGGCTTAACAAAACCTGACAGCGTAGAAACCTACGGATCCCCTTACTGCGGTAAAGGTGAACCCAGCCAAATCATCCGCGTCGGGCATTCGTCACCCTACGCATTATTTAAAAATATCGAAGTATTTGGTGGAGGCTAATATGAAAACAGATATCCTTTCCTACTTTAAAAAGTTTTCAGCCGCTTCTTTTAGTTTATTAGAAAGTAACGAAGACTTGGCAATGAATTTACATTCGGAAGAAAGTGATTTTATTCGTTTTAGCCAGTCGAAAGTACGCCAGAACACCACCGTGCAACAGCATGAAGTGACCTTGCAGTATCAAAAAGACCAACGCGTTTATCGTATTAAATTCAATCTAACTTTAGATTTTGAACAAGACACCGCCAAGGTAAAATCGGTTTTAAGCCAGCTACGAATTGAATTACCGCAAACCGATCCGTCTCCGCAGTTTGTTCCGATTGTTAACAATGGTTCGTCTGAAACTTTTAAAAAAGCCGAACGGCCGTCAACCGCAGACGTGATCGCGATCATCGGATCGACTTTTACTGATGCCGATCTTGCGGGGTTGTGGTGTTCAGGCCCGTTACGCCAAGCTTCGGTCAATTCGAAAGGTCAGTTTCATTATTTTGAAACCGATTATTTCTTCTTTGATTATTCGATCTATGATGGGCCACGCGCCGCTAAATCTTTTTACGCTGAAGACTCTTGGAATTTAAAAAATTTCATCGAGATCGCGCAGCAAGCAAAAAATACTTTAGCTTTATTAAAAAAACCCAGCTTAAAAATCCAACCCGGCCAATACAAAACATACTTGGGTCCGATGGCAGTGGCCGAAGTGCTGGGTTTATTTAACTGGCGCGCTTTAAGCCAAAGTTCTTTCAAACAGGGTTTTGCTCCGTTAAAAAAATTAGCCGAAAAAGAAACGTTAATGTCAGATAAGTTCACGCTAGTTGAAAATTTGAACTTAGGTTATTCGACCCCATTTAATTCCTTGGGTGAAATTGGACCGAAAGAATTAGTACTGATTAAAAATGGGCATCTTGACAATCTACTAACCAGCACGGCGACTGCAACCGAATACAAACTAGAATCGAATTACGCCGACCCCAGCGAATCAATGCGATCACCCGAGGTCAAACCGGGCCATTTAAAAGAGCAAGACGCTTTAAAAAACTTAGGCACAGGCTTATATCTTTCGAACTTACATTACATTAACTGGAGCGACATTCAGACCGCTCGGATTACAGGCATGACACGTTTCGCCTGCTTCTGGGTTGAAAACGGAGAAATTCAGGGTCCGATTCAAGACATGCGTTTCGATGATAGCCTGTTTAATTTATTCGGGAAAAATCTGATCGATTTGACAGAAACACAACACGTTTACACCGACACAGCGACGTATCTTAAGCGCAGTCTTGGCGCCATGAAAGTGCCAGGAATGTTACTGCAGGCTATGAACTTTACATTGTAGCAAATGGGTTTATTTAATTAGTTGTCGTTTAGTTTAAAATCGCATATAAATTGTCCAATCTTTAAATTTACTGAGGAGTAAAAATGGCTTTAACAAAAATCCAAACTTTCATCAAAAAATGGTCTACTTCACCACAAGTAAAAAAAGTTGTTTCTGACATTCAGACAATTTCTGAAGACTTACAAAAACGCGCTCAGCATCTAACAAAAGAAGACGCGATCAAAAAATACAAAGAGATCATGAAAAAAGTTTCTCAAACAGAAGCGAACCTTGAAAAAGAAGTGAACAAAGTCATGGTCAAAGTAAAAAAATCAGCTTCACAAGTTGAGAAAAACTTAAACCAATACAAAAAGAAAGCCGTAGCACAAAAAGCAAATATTGAAAAAGTTTTCGGCGCGAAAGCTAAAACAGCAACTTCAGCTGTTAAAAAAGCATCTGCGAAAAACGCGACTGTTAAGAAAGCCGTTAAAAAAACAGCTAAAAAAGTTGTTCGTAAAGCCGCTGCTAAGAAATAGTTTTTTCTTACAAAATTAGTTTTTAAATCGACCCGCATTCTTAACTGGATGTGGGTTTTTTTATTTATTTCATTGAACCGTTTATTAAATGTGACTAACATTTTTTAGAGGTTGCTATGCGGATTGAGCCAAAAAATATTTCTTTGAAAGATGGACGAACTATCACTCTAAAATCTCCAAAGCCTGAAGAAGCTGCGCAACTATTATCTCATTTACAAATTGTTTTTCGCGAATCCTATCGCAACATGAATCACCCTGCCAAATACTT
>JACMQO010000056.1 GCA_014376935.1 Bdellovibrio sp. | reverse complement strand
TGCGGATGTTCTTCGACGCCGCGACGGACGTTGGTCGGTGTAAAAGTATGGGGCCCCCCGTAGTCCATCAGTAAAAAAGGAGAAATATCTTTAGCGATATCGCTATAACTAAAAATGGTGCGCACCGGAAAACCGTTTCCGACCCAGTGGCGTAAATTCGTTGTTCTTTTATAAAGTAGGTTTTTCATAAGGGTAGAATAGCCTTTTTTTCGGCATGCGAATAGTCCATGAGTGGACGTAGTTGCTGGGTGACAATAGTCTAGTCCACTAGAATTTTGAATCGTGTCAGGTATCATAATAAACATGAAAAGAAATATTATTTTGTTTGCGGTTTTGCTGGCCGTAGCTTGCGGTGGCGTCTATTTTTTTTACTCCGCAAAAATAATGCAAACAGATTTTGCCAGCCAATCTGAAGTCAATTCGGTCGTTTCGAATCAGGATGTTGCCGTGGCGTTAGCCGCGAAATCGGTTTCAAACACTTATCGTGGTCCGTTAGATGATTGTTTGCAGAATGGTTTTGTTTACACACGATTAGGCGATATGATGGCGGACTGTACTTTGAATTATGTCCATTTTTACCCTAGCCCAGCCGCAAAAACGCAGAATATGCAAAAACGAAAAGCGGGCGAACTGAAAATTGGTTCATTTAATCTTTTTCATTTAGGTGATAATCAAGCGCCCTTAAAAAATTTAGCGTTAATGGCCAATGTTATTAACCGTTGGGATATCGTTGGTGCTCAAGAATTTATGCCGTTACCAAGCGATGCCGCGTTAAATAACTTGTCTTTGATGAAGCTACTTCAGGATGAATCGAAGAAGCCGATTAGGTTCCCGTACGACGACTGGCACGTGGTGACTCCGGGTTATTTAAAATTACTTCAAGAACTTCAAAAATTAGATTCGAGTTGGGCGCTGATTTTACAATCTTCACCGGCAGGTGAAGGCTCTACTGGAGAAATGGCTGGTTTTTTTTACCGATCAAGCCTAGTTGATTTAAAAGAATGGGATTACTGTCCAGCCGAACGTAGCGCCGACATTAAAACAAACGCGCCGTTAAAGAATTATGCTTGCCTTGTTCAGGTGCCAGAGCAAACACAAAAATTAATATCAAGAACAGCTTTTGCTGCTAATTTTAGAAGTGGTCAATTTGATTTTGTCGGCCTTACGGCGCATATTCGCTTTCGACCACCAGACAGTGAAGCGGATTTAAGAATTCAACTCGATACAATCTGTTCAATGCATGCGGATCTAAAAAAATGTAATTTACCTAAAGATTCCATTGGTCGCTTTTATGAAGTGGTTGCGGTAGTCGAACAAATTTCTTCAATCAAAGAAAAAGCCCACGATAAAGACGTTATTTTCATGGGAGATTTTAATCTAGAACTTCAACCCAAAAACGTTGAGTATTGGAAAGCGGCCCTACGAAAAGCGCCGGGTTTTGTGGCCACCCAGACAGAGCTTACGACACTCAGTGTTCCCGGAAATAAACTAGCTAGCAATTACGATCATTTTATTTTTGATCCAACCGAAACCACCGAATGTGACGCGCGTACCGCGAAGTCTTATAATATTCTATTGGCGGCCAAGGTCACTCAAGATCCCGTGTTAAAAAAGTTTGCGGGTTTCTTTAAAGCAGGGGGGCAGACGGCATTTGCCGAAACCGTAGCAACAGATTTAGAAAAAATGCTGAAGTATCAAGAAAAAGGAGACCTCTTTGTGCGGCCTTTGTCTGATAAAGAAAAAAAAGATTACACAGACAGTATGGCTGAATCACTAAAGCGCATGAAGGTAAATGATTATGCGGCTGAAGTTGAGTTAATAAGTGACCATTTGCCGATCGAGTTATCATGCCGTACGAATAAAGCAGACAAGGTTAGGAAGTAAATATGTCGGCCCTTCATTTAACAGCGTCAGAAAATAAAATCACTTTCATCAAGGCCTCTGATTATAAAAAAAGTCTATGGAAGAATGGTCAAGGCAAAACGAGTGAAATTGCAATCCATCCCGCAGGTGCAACTTTAGAAAAAGAAGATTTTTTGTGGCGCTTCAGTAGCGCTGAGATATCCGGAGATTCCAACTTTTCTATTTTTAGAAATTGCGATCGTTTGTTAACTATCCTCAGTGGAAAAGGCATCGTGATGAATGATCAACCGTTAACCCCGTTGAATATCATTCAGTTTTCTGGAGACGAAAAAATATCGTGTCAGCTTGTCCAAGATCAAGTGATTGACTTAGGTTTAATTTATAAACGCGATCACGTCTCTGCGAAGATGACAGTTAAGACTTTTAGCGCGAATGCAGATTCTCATTTTTTGAATTTGGGTGAAGGCACTCATTTATTATTTTGCGTGAATGGCTCTTTTAGCGTGGGTGATCATGTTTTAAATGCCAACGACACTCTGTGTGTCGAAGGTTCTTATGAATCCGCCGTTAAACTTCATAAGCCCGCAACGTACGTACACATCAAAATTTGCGAGATTAAAAATAAACCCACATTTTGTAAACTAACGAATCATGGATGAAAAAAACGTTTGCCCCAAATGCGGAATTCCGTTAGACGGCGAGCCGCAGTGTTTTCGCTGCGATGCCGATCAACCCGATCAGTTCACGACCGTTTTTTATAACTTTAAAATCAACGCATGGTCATTGCCAGCGGGTTTGACCGGCGCTTTTATTTTACAAAAGTTTTGGGTCTTTCATCATTTGGCCATCTTATTTTGTGTTATTCCGGTTCATGAAATGGGGCACGCCTTTGCCGCATGGATGAACGGACGCTTTGCTTTGCCGATCGGCGCGATTGTTCCAACGGCCGGCATGACAATCATTGGCTACAGCTACCATTTTTTGGTGACCTTGATCTATTTAGCAGCTTTTGGCTATTTAGGTTTGAAAGCCTATCAACAAAAACTTTATTTTTGGGTCGCCCTTAGTTTTTGTTTTATTGTGATATCGATCGCGATGACTTTTTCTTTGGCGGCTGATCAAGTGGGTCCGATCATTTCGTATGGTGGAGTCGCTGGCGAATTCTTATTATCGGCGGTTTTAATCATTAGTTTTTATCAGCCCAGTTTTAAAATTTTACGTTGGGATTTTTTTAGATATCCGTTTTTTGTTATGGGGTGCATGGC
>JACMQO010000007.1 GCA_014376935.1 Bdellovibrio sp. | reverse complement strand
ATCTTCTAACGCACGCGCCCTCAGAAGAAGAATATCTTAAGATTTTAAAAAACTACGATGTTCTGGGTATTCGTTCAAAATCTGAAATCAACGACACAATTTTAAAAAACAATCCCCATCTTTTAGCGATCGGTGCATTTTGTATCGGTACAAATCAGATTAGCTTAACGTGCGCAAACCAAATGGGAATTCCGGCCTTCAATGCACCCCACAGTAACACGCGTTCGGTTGCTGAACTTGTGATTGCCGAAATGATTGCGCTATCACGCCAATTGGGTGATCGAAACACGTTAGCCCATCAAGGTGAATGGATGAAATCCGCCGACGGAGCCCACGAAGTGCGCGGTAAGACTTTAGGTATCGTTGGATACGGCCACATCGGTAGCCAAGTCAGCGTTTTAGCTGAAGCCCTTGGAATGAAAGTTGTATTTTACGACGTCATCAAAAAATTGCCGTTAGGTAACGCGCAACCGTGCGTTAAATTAAATGATCTATTAAAAATTTCTGACTTCGTTAGTTTTCACGTTCCGGAAACGCCTGAAACAAAAAACATGGTTTCAAAACCGCAATTAGATCTTATGAAAAAAGGTAGTTTTGTGATCAATGCTTCGCGCGGTACGGTGATCGATATCGACGCGTTAGTGGTGGCCTTAAAAGAAAAACACATCGCTGGATGCGCTGTCGACGTTTTTCCGGTTGAACCAGCTTCGAACAAAGATAAATTTCAATCTCCGCTTCAGGGTTTAAAAAACGTGATACTAACCCCGCACATCGGTGGTAGCACTGAAGAGGCGCAGTATTCAATCGGCCTTGAAGTCGCCGAAAGTTTTTGTAAGTTTTTACAAACGGGTACAACCGCAGGTGCTGTGAATTTTCCGAATATCGATTTAGTCAAAAAACCAAACGTCACCCGCATCATGAACGTTCATAGAAATGAACCCGGCGTGTTGGGTGAGTTAAACGGCTTTATATCGGACGCGCACGCCAACATTCAAGCGCAGTACTTATCGACAGATCAAAAAATCGGTTACCTTGTTGTTGATCTAGAGATCGATCAAAACAAAGACGAATTCAAAATGATGTTAGATAAAATTCAAAGCTCAAAACGCAGTATTAAAACACGCCAGGTGTTTTAGCGTTTTGGTTGCGGCAATGTAATGCCATTGGTTTGATTGACCCACGTTGGTGTCGCGAAATCCCAACTGACGTATGACGCTGAAGATTTCATTTGAGCTGATGACAAGGCAGATCCATTCGTTAACACGCACTGATTGCACGTCAAACCTTGCAAGTAGTAACTTGAAGTCACATCCGTATACGTATCTTTTGCTGCAACTAACGCATCGGTGACTCCGGAAGCAGGCGCATGAACGGATCCAGAAAAATAACTTCGTAAAATATTTGAATGCTTCAGTGATATTCCGTAAAGGTCGGCGATAAGTCCCGCCGCTAAGCAGCTGTTTGCCGTGCATGTCACTGAACCGGTCGATGCCGAATCACGAATCGAAGGAACTGCGCCCAATTGTGAAAAACCGCGTCCAATTAGACCGCCTACGAAATCAGATCCTGAAATATTGGCGGTCGAAAAACTTCGAATCGGCGAAAGATCAAAACCCACACCGATTAGTCCGCCCGCATCCACTCCTGTGGCGGTGATAGTTCCTGCGGCCGAGCAGTCTTTAAAAAAAGCGGTGCTACCGTTATTTTGAAAACCGATAATTCCACCGACCTGATTACCACCATTCACGGTTCCAGAAAAAGAGACGTTAAGAAAATGCGAATGATTGGCGTAACCCATGACTCCGCCCACGGCATCGCCGGATGAGGTGACTGAAGCGTTCGTGAAATAAATATTTTTCACGTGAGTTGCCGTCGTTCCTTGCGAGAAAAACCCAACGTTGCTTGATGATCCGGCATTGATTGTTAAGTTTGAAATTGTGTGACCGTCGCCTTGTAAAAAATAATTATTCGAACTGCTATCAATAGGCGTCCAATTCGCGATCGAACTTAAATCGATATCATTAGCTAGCGTGACAAAGCCACTGGTGCCAAACGCCGCTTGCAACTGCGCCGCCGTCGTAACGATGGTTCCTAAATTTAAATAAATACGTGTCGTACTGTATGTTCCACCTGATTGAAAAGCGGCTACTTCACGTCCGTAGTTATTCATGCACGGAGCCGCACCGCAAGTGCCGTTGATTACGACGGTAAAAGTTCCATCCGTTAAGCACGGGGTTGAATAAGTCGTTGGGTCATTAACGGTGGCCGCATTTCCGATGCCGTTGCCACCAATCAACACCGCACCCAAAGAAATGTCGCACGTTCCGGTCAATGTATAAATGCCACCTGAAACAAGGCGTAAGCTTAACGCGCTTGACGAATTTGAATTCCCGGTAAAGGCGACGCTATTTAAAACCGCCGGAGTCGGCGCGGGCACCACCGTTGATGAGGAGGCAAAACTAACCTCTGAATTGCGCGAGCACGAAAACAGAAAAAATGCCGGCACAATAACTTTTAAAGAATATAAAACACTTCTTTTCATCGTAAATGGCTTCATGCACATCTTATCGGGTAGCTTTAATATTTCTGTTGTCAGATTCTCGAATTGATTCGGTCAGGTGCCGCATTTCTCTTACCAAAAACGGGAACATTCTAAATCCATATCAGCTTTTGTTTGGATTTTCAGTTGATGCTGTTCATTTGAGAATGAAAGCTAACTACATTATTAACTAACGAGGATTTTATGAAATTATTCATCACGGCTTTTTTTATCTCGATCTCATTTTCATTTGCAGTAACGGCAGCGACAGCGGCGGAAGCCGAAAATGCAACACCAACAGTAACCACCACAACGACGGTGACAATATTACGATTTAAAATTAAATTTATCTTTAAAGGGTAAATATGTTCCGGCGGAAGAGACAACGCAAAATAAAAAAGGCATGATGATGCAGTTCGAAGTCGGCAAGATTGCGGCGGATGGAACAAAGACCGTCATTTCTAAACCAAGAATTTTTGCTCAAGAAAATAGTCCAACGACTACGACCACCGGTAAAACGGGCGGGCCTGAAGAAATGGCTTTAACCGTAACGGTTAAAAAAATAAATAGATAGTTTCGGTCATAAGTTTATTTCTTACGGGCTTTCGGTAATTCGGCTTCTACTTTTTTTAGCCATCGTAATTCAGTCTGAAACAGTTCAATCGTTAAACTGACCATCAAGCAACCCGAAGTCGTCATGGCGCCAGTATCTTTTTTAAATTCAAGTAAGGTTTTCTTTTCACGTTTTAATTCATTTGTTAAATACGATTGTCGCGCGTTAATAATCTGTTTCGTTTTTTCTTTAGTCACGTGGGTTGATAAGGCCATCCAAGTTAAAAACGGTGGGGGCGGTCTTTTCTGCGCCCAATCAGTTACGCTTAAAGAGTCATTCATCGCCTTTAAACCTTTTTGGGTAATGTAAAAAGTTTCACGTTCGGGGCCCATCGTGGCACTTGTATCCGTCACGCTGGTGATGTATCTATTCTTCACTATTTTTTTTAGCGTGTAGTAAACCTGCGGCCGTGAAACCGGTGCCCAGTCTTCGGCATCGCGTTCGGTCAATTCGCTAACAATTTTATAACCATGCATCGGCTTTTCACCCAACAAGCTAAGAACCACCAGGTCAGCGGAAGACAGCGAAATCGGTTTTGCGGAATTTGCACTTTTAATCTTTAAGTCTTTGGTCTCGGCTAGTTTTTTAGATTGTTTATTTACACTTTGCTTCATCTAGTCTAAATTATACTAGTCAGATCAATCCAACAAGGAGAATGTTTTGAAATTCGGATACACCATTGTTTACGTCCAGGATGCCGCCGCGACGGTCGACCTTTACGAAAGGGCTTTTAGTCTGAAGCGACTATTTATTCGCGAAAGTAATCAGTATGCCGAAATGGATACAGGCACGACTAAATTAGCTTTTGTTGCAGACGACGTTGACGCCGCCTTTAAGAAATCAATCGTTGCGGGCGCGCAAGAAATAAAAAAGCCCGCCCAAAAACCCTGGGGTCAGACGGTGGGTTCTGTCACAGACTGCAACGGATTTTTGATCGAACTTTGTTCGCCGATGTAAATTCAAGCCTGAGTCAGTGATCAAGAGAGAATGCACGGTTTCACATTGAGAAAATGAATCGGACCGTCAAGCCGATGCCCTAAATAACCGAATGGTAATTGTGAAAAAAAAGGCTTCGATCCTCATTTTAGTTTCGTTCTTACTGACGCTCTATTTTCAAAGCTGTGGTTTAGATCGAAGTGGCAATTTCTCGCAGACGAATAATGCTGTTAGCTCGGTTGAAAGTGGCAATGGTGATGGTTATACCGGTAAGCCGACACCCTATGATTTTAGAAATTTAACTCAGGCTTGCGTTGAAAATGGGGCCAACGGTAAGCCGTTGCCGAATGAGCAGATTTTTATTTTTCCTTCAGGGGTAGCGCAACTGGTACGTCAAAATTGTATGGATATCAGTCCGATTCTGTTAGATTCCAGCCAATATTCGGTCGTGGCTTCTGGCAGTTTGATTTACAAAAATAGAACTTTTGTAACTAATCTTTCGGCAACGGCATTTGACGTTGTGGCGGCCAGTTGCCCGGTCGGGAAAACATTATTGGCAAACCCAAATCGCACAAGCTTAGTGAATTCGCCGATCGACCTTTTATCCATCGATTGGGCGCGTGATCAATTGCAAGTAAAGCTACAAGGGTCATTAGCCAGTCTTCCGGTTTATAAAGTAGAGCGTGTTGATCCTTACTTCCTTGAGTCTTGGCATCGAATGAATCAGTCGCCGTATTTTGTAGCTGGTCAGGATTATGTATTTTCATTTTTTGTAAAAATGGACGCGACAGAGAAAATGATGTTCACTTCGTACTACAGTGCCGTGCAAGACCTGCGAATCGAATTTGATCTATTGACCGGCGCAGCCAATGTAAATAGTTCGATGGGAGTTTCAAATTTAACGACGAAATCCCAAGTGATTAGCGGTGCTTTATACATAAATATCTACTTTAGATCGAACAGCAGCGTTAACGCCAATATCGGTTTGGCATCGTCGGGGCAGTTCATTGGAAGTTTTGTGACGATGACGGCTTTGCAGTTAGAAAAAATATCTAATTTTTGTTCGCCTTAGTTTAAAATTAACGTGTACATCGTTTTTGAACCCTGACCCGAGCGGCGCAGCTTTTTATTATCCAAAGCCCAATTCAGCAGTCTACGAGCGCTAGATTCAGATGTTTCTAAAAGGTTCATCACCTGATGAATATTGAAAGACCCGACGCTAAGATTTGAAATGAGTAATTGCCATTCGATCAGTTTGTCTTCAAGTGGTGGCGGCTTGGCAAAAACACGAATTGCAAAATTATTCTTTAAGACTAAGCGATAACTTCCTAAATTTTCTTCTATTTCAAGTGGTATGTCTGAATGGTTAAGCCATATTCGTGCGCGCTTAATCACTTGATGCACACGGTTCACTGAAGTATTTGCATTAATGACTTCGCCCGGAAAAAGATGACAGAACAAACTTAAAGTCATTCGGGGTTTATAGAAATCTTGTGTCATCAGCAAAAAAAAGCGATGCAGCACTTGTCCGACGGGTAAGGGCAAGGCATTGCTTCCGCTGACTTTTCCCGAAAGGCTATCAAAAATAATATTTGGTATTTCATCACTCATCGACCAAAGAAAAGCGTCAGGATACTCTTGCTGCTGTTTGCTCATCTGATTTATTTTTTTTCGATATTCAGGGTACGGAGTGCCGAAGTAAATGCTATGTAATCCATGATTGTCGCCTTTGAGTAGGGCTTTGTACAGATCGCATTCGCGAACGGTTTCCCAGTGTTTCATAACACGCGCTTTTTCTGACACATTAATCAGACTCGAAACAATTTCATTTTTTTTTAAACTCGTCGCGATGGCTTGCCATTTTTCAACGAAAAGTGTGGAGCGCCCGGCACTTTTAATCAGAGGATAAGCTTGATCTAAAACAGTTAAGGCTAGGTCATATTCTTTTTGCACGATTAAAATTTGTGCGCTTAGTTCTAAGCTATTGGCATAAAGTAACGTAAAATTTAAGGTCTTGGTCTTTTCTAACAAAGAATCAACTAAAGTAAGGGCATCATTTAGCTGGGGCTGCTGAATCAACGCGGCCGCTAAGTTAACCTGGCCTAAGCACTGCGCGTAATCAGATAGCGAAGAATTTGAAATGTATTTTTGTAATAATGGGATGGCTTCGGTGTAGCGCCACTGTGAAAAAAGACAAAACGCTTGATGCAGCAATGTTTGTGGGTGATCGTCGCCGTTAATTTCTGTTAATAAATTCCACGCTTCTTCGGTTGCACCAAATTGGCGTAAAGCGTCGGCGTACTCAAGTTTTTCTACTGCTGTTGCCACAGCAAATCGCTGATCTTGATTTCGAACAATGGGGTTTAAAATTTTCAAAGCCAAATCATTACGATTGATCCGTCTTGCTACGTTAGCCCAAGCAGCCGCGTCCTTCCGATCAATATTCTTTAAGGCTAATATTTTTTTTTCAACGTCGTCAAAAAGACCTTGGCGAATTAATTCTTCCACTTGCATCTTGCCGTTATTCATATTTCGTAATGTACCAGAATTCTATAATGAACAAAACATGTTTCAGATTAAGACGCCTTATTCATTAAGAATTTGAAAAATCCCTCCAAATTGATCAGAGTAACCCGTCCTTTAAAAGTGTCTCATCCAAATTGGTCAGTGGTTCTTTTAATTGGATCATCGTTAAATTGAATGAACCGTAAAAAAGGGGAAAAAATGAACGTCATGAAATACTTTATTTCTATAATGTCTTTTGCTCTAGCTCAAAATAGCATCGCAGGAATCATTTGCTCGCAAGTAGGTGAAAGTGGAACAAGTTCTTTAAGTTGTCCATCAGGTCAAGTGATGATCAGCATCGATTTTGCCAGCTATGGTTTGCCGACTGGCGCTTGTGGAAATTTCGCAGCGCAATCGTCTTGTCATGCGGGCACCTCGTTAAATGTTGTAAAGGCAGCCTGTGCTACTGGAAAGTCAACTTGCTCTGTCAAGGCTTCGAATTCAGTTTTTGCAGATCCTTGTGTAGGAAAGCGAAAGAAACTTTTTGTACAGGTTAGTTGCGCGGCGACATCAACTGCCGCGTCGGCTGTTCCGGGTTCAAATGTTTCGGTGCCGCCTCCGATAAAAGTTCCGGTGAACAAATTAGCTTTGCCGAGTATTGTTAATGGGGTGGTCGCATTACAGTGTGGACAAGTTTACGGCGGAACTCTTGATTTAACTTCAAAGTCTAATGTTACGGTGAAAGTGAATGGAAATTGTGGAAAGCCCACGATTGTTCCGAATGCAGGAGCTACGGCTATCGTCGCGCCTAGATCAACGTATATCACTATTTCGGGAATAAAAATTCAAGGCGGGGCACGCGGTATCAACGTTAACGATGCCGATCATATTACGATTTCAAATGTTGATATCTTAAAAAGTGGCGACGCAGGAATTTATTGCAGCGGTGTTGACGTGATGAAAGTTAGTGATAGCACCTTCAGTGACTCAGGCAAGACCGGAATTGATTGTGGTTCTTGGGTCACGAATAGTTCCGTTAAAAATTCAACGTTCTTGAGTGCAGGCGCTGCCGGAGGTAATTACACGGGCATCGGAATCTATTTCGGAGACGGATCTGGAAATACCGTTGATCACAATACGGTATCAAATACGGTATATCACGGTATCGTCGTATTGCATAATTCGAATACGATCGCCTCGGCCAATTTAGTTAGCTCAACTTGTACGGGCGCAGATAAAGATTGCGGAGCGATTTATACCGGTGACCGAACCAAAGATAATCTGCAATTAACGATTTCTGGAAATAAAGTTGTTAATAATTCGGCAATCGGAATCTACCTTGATGATTTTTCAAGTGGCGTGATCGTCACCGGAAATGAAATTGGTAACAGCAGCCAAGCTATGGTTCTTCATAATGGTTTTAATAATATCATCAAGAATAATAACTTTTATGCAAGCGCAGTTCGTCATATTGCCTTTGCCCAAGATTTTGATAACGCTGTTTACGGAAACCAAGTCACTTACAATACGTTTACTGCTACGAAAGGTGAATTGGCATTTAGTTTTGAGACCGGTCAGAATTTAAAAACTTTTGCCGTTTTTGATTACAACACGTATTCAGGAAATGCTTCCAATTTTGCGCGATTTTGGACAGGTGGAAATAACGCGGGATTTAATAAAACATTTACGGAATGGAAGTCTTACGTGAACCAAGATGCGCATTCCAAAATGAAATAATCTAGATTTTAATCTAAGAATTTTGTTCGATTTATTGTGGTCATAGGTTACTGTTTTGAAAGGTAACTATGACCATAAATCATTTTAAACTTTATGCCCGGGGAATTATTTTTAACGCTGACAAAGCCCTTTTGCTGATTAGAAAAAATGAACAGCAAAAGATTGGTCCTGGCCGCTGGATGACTCCGGGGGGAACGATCGAACACGGAGAGACTCCGGCGAATGCTTTGAAAAGAGAGCTTCTTGAAGAAGTCAATTTTCGCTCGACTAAGCTAACCGAAGTCGGCACCGAAACCCGCATACTAGGAAACACCCATTGGTTAGGCGTAATATTCATAGCTGAAGGTGATGTTAGCGGAGTCAAAAATAACGAACCCGAAAAGCATAGTGAAATGAAGTGGGTTCGAATTTGTGATTTGCCAAGCTATATAATTGAAAAAGATTTTATCGATTTAGTTGAGCGTCTTATTTGTTCTGATTCTTAAGTCTAACTTCGTTCCAGTACGTCCAATTTTTTCTTTGGCCCACAAGCTTTGGGTTTTTCGCTTGTTCGATGGCAGCCTTAAAAACGTCTTCAACGTTAGGGTCTTGATGAATGCCGGTTAGCAGGCAAAGTTCTTCATAAAGTTTTGTTGAATCATGTTTTTTTAAATCGCGCAGTGAATGAACACCTAACGTTTTAAAGTGCTCTAACGTTTCGGGGCCGACTGAGGCTAAGTCAGATAATTTTCGGTTATCTTTAACGGGGCCTGCGTCTCGAGTCATTTTTTTAAATATCGCTTTACGTGCGTCTTTTCTCATAACTAAATCACCTTGCCCGGATTAATAATTAAATCCGGATCGAAAATCTTTTTAATTTGTCTCATGATCTGAATTTCTGATTCAGATCGCGTGTAATGTAAAAAAGATTTTTTTGTTAAGCCCACACCATGTTCGGCCGAAATACTACCCATTTGTTTTTCAACGGCTTTAAAAACAACTTCGTCTACTTTGCGGCATTCTTCAACGAACATTTCTTTCGACATCCCTTCGGGGCGTAGAATATTGATATGTAAATTTCCGTCACCGATATGACCAAACCAAATAACTGTCCATGTTGGATATGCTTTCGTAAAGACCGCATCAAGGTCATTCATAAAATCAGGAACTTTTGAAATCGCGACCGAGATATCATTTTTGTACGGCGAATATTTAGATAGTGATTCACTGATATCTTCGCGGTAACGCCAAAAAGTTTTGGCTTGAACTTCAGATTGCGAAATCACGCCATCTAAAACCCAACCTTGCTCAAGGCAATTTTCAAATACAGACATAATTTTAGCTTCGGCCGATTCGTCAGCAGCTTCCACTTCACATACGACGTAGAAATCAGAAACCGTTTCAAACGGTCGCGCTAAGCCCGTGGCATCGATCACGATCTTTAAGGCCTTTTCAGAAAACATTTCGTAGGCTTGCATCGTTAATTGTTTTTTAAATTCGCCAAAGACTTTCATTACGCTAGACATTTGATCTAGCGCTAACACGATCACTTTTAAAGCGGGTGGTTTAGGGGCTAATTTAATTTGCGCTTTGGTAATAAAACCTAAAATTCCTTCGCTGCCGATAAATAAATGACGGAGATCAAGACCGGTCGCATTTTTTACTAAACCGTTATTTAAATGTAAAACTTCGCCGGCACCCGTAACAACTTCAAGGCCCACAACCCAGTCGCGCGTTAAGCCGTATCGAACAACTTTAATACCGCCCGCATTGGTCGCGATATTTCCACCCATTTGTGAAGACCCACGTGCGGCGAAATCAACTGGGTAGTAAAGCCCTTTTTCTTTAGCAAATTCTTGAAGTGATTCAGTGATCACGCCGGGCTCGATATCAACCGTTGATTCATCGGTGTTGAAAGTAAGAATGTGATTCATTTTTTCAAACGAAACGATGACTTCACCTTTCGTTGCGCAAGAGGCTCCACTAAGTCCGGTGCGACCGCCTGATGGTACTAACGCAATTTTATGCTTTCTAGCCCATTGAACGATGGCCACGACATCAGCGGTCGATTCAGGAAATAAAATCGCCGACGCCTTGATGTCGAAATAGGTCGTCCAATCTTTACCGTAGTATTTTAAAGAATCGGGATCTGTTTTAACTTGAGTAGATTTTAAATTTAATTCAGAAAGAGTTTCCATCGTGAACCTTGTGTGAAGTGTAAGTTGTTACTTACAAATTATCGCAAAGTTCTAAACCGAAAGAAAGAATAAATAGGGCATAAACCCCAGCCCGCCGTGGCAAGACCATATAAACCTAGACCCCAAAACCAAAGGGGCCCACCGGCTAAAGCAAAAGACAAGGCAAGGACCGAAATGATAAAGCGCAATGCTCGGTCCCAGAAAGCCACATTACATAACATCGTCGAGCTCCCGCATCCTGCGAACTCGGTTCGCCACTATTTTAAAAGCTCTTGCAATTCGCCGGCTTGATACATTTCCATCATGATGTCGCTACCACCAACTAATTTTTTGTTGATATAAAGTTGCGGAATTGTGGGCCAGTTGCCGTACTCTTTAATGCCGTTACGAATTTCTTCGTCTTCTAAAACGTTGATGTCTTTAAAAGAAACGCCAAGGTCTTGTAAGATGGCCGTTGCGCGCGCCGAGAAACCGCACATTGGAAATTGTTGAGTACCCTTCATGAATAAAACAACTTTGTTGTCGTTTAATAAATTTTCGATTTTTGTTTTTACTTCAGACATGGTTTCTCCTTTTGAAGAAATAAATAAATTTAAAAGAAATTTTTAATTTTTAATTTTAGTTTTGATCGCTAGCGCGTGCACTTCACCCGTTTTTAATTCAGCCGCAAAAGCTTTCATAACGTGTTGGTGTTGTTCGATACGGCTTAAGCCGGCGAATGATTTACTGGCCACTGAAACTTCCCAGTGATCGGCCGTGCCGGTTGTGTCAAAAACCTCGATTTCGGTGATTGGATTTGAATCGGGATAGGCGGCTTGTAATCTTTGCTTCATTTGTTCTAATGTCATGAAGAAATCACTACCAAATTTTTTAAAACCAAGCAACTCTGGGGGCCAAATTATGTGGATTTTAGCCTATTTCCTTTTGCATTTTGCCATTTACACCGCTTTTCGCCTGCAATTCTTGATTTGGAATTGGTCGGGGCTGAAAATTCTATCGACACCGCAAATTCTAAGCGCCTTTTTTAACGGCTTTCGCTTTGACTTAAGTGCCTTAGCATTTACGGTCGGTTTGTTCTATTTGGGTCTTTTTTGGATCGAAAAATACAAACCGATCAAAAAAATTTGGTTCGGTCTGTTTTGGCTGATCAATTCTATTTTATTCTTAGTCAACTCAGTCGACTCTGAGCTTGTCAATTTTACCGCGCGCCGTTTTACAAAAGCTTCCTTCTTTTTAGTCGGCGAAGGCAATGTGACTAATTTAATTATTCCGTACATCTGGATGGCGGGGTTTACATTTTTACTTCTGGTCTTTTACGCTTTTGCAAATGTTGTTTTATATAAAAAAATTCGAATTCACTTTTCTATTCCTAAAAAAATAATTCTTTCTTTTGTTACAATTCTTTTAGCGATCGTCTGTTCGCGTGGGGGCCTTCAACATAAACCAATGACCTTTGTCGACGGGCGCATTTTTGAAAACCCTTTAGCTAACCACATGGTTTTTAATTCGACGTTTACTTTATTTAAAAGTTTAGGAAAGCCGACGGCTCAACGCATTCACTACTTCGACAATAAAGAAATGTTAGGTTATTTAAATCAGCCTGAAAAAATTAAGCTGATCACGCCAGCGCCACTTCCTAAAGCCAACGTCGTGATTTTTATTTTGGAAAGTTTTTCGAAAGAGTACACCGAACTTAAAAATCCAGAGTTTACTCCGTTCTTAAATTCACTTGCGAAAAAAGGATTATACTTTCCTCATTTTTACGCGAATTCAAGAAGGTCGATCGAAGGCGTCGCGGCCATTTTGGCGGGTGTTCCGGCCCTGATGGAAGAACCATTTATTAGTTCTGAATTTGCTTCGAACGAATTTATTGGGCTTGGAACAGTTTTAAGTCGGCAAGGATATCACACCAGCTTTTTTCACGGTGCTAATAATGGCAGTATGCACTTTGATGCCTTTACTAAAAGTGCGGGTATTCAAAATTATTACGGACGAAATGAGTACCCCGATAAAAATGACGACGACGGCACGTGGGGAATTTACGACGGGCCTTTCTTAAATTGGGCGTGCGAAAAGTTTTCGACATTTCCGCAACCATTCATGAGTTCGCTATTCACTTTATCATCGCACCAGCCCTTTAATATTCCTGCCGCCGAACGTGCGCAGCATCCCGATGGCCCGCATCCCATCCTAAAATCAATTCACTACACCGATTCAACTTTGCAACGATTCATGGAGTGCGCTGAAAATACCACGTGGTACAAAAATACAATCTTTATTTTTACGGCTGATCACACGGGCCCACGCTTAGGTGAAGATAAAGATTTTTCGGCGCAGTTTGAAGTGCCATTAGTTATTTATTCACCGAACCCAGACGCCTTAAAAAATATGGATACGACGCAGTTTGGTCAGCATATCGATATTTTACCGACACTACTTGAAACGATCGGAATCGAACAAAAATCAGTAAACCATTTGGCGCGTTCGTTATGGCACACGGGCCCCAAAGTGATTCCTTTGTATTCTGACGGCATTTATGACTTGCAAGGCTTTCCAAAAGGCGTAAGCCCTGCGGTGAAAGCAAATACTCAAAAAGCCGTTATCCAGTACTTTAGCGAAGGCTTATTCGACAATAAACTTTATTACCCTTTAAAGTCTTCGTTCTAGATTTTTGTAAGCTGACGGTTAGCCACCCACTACGGTTCGCGGGTCCTCTGCAACTTGTACAGCTCTAACTGTACAAGTTGCAGAGGGGAAAATGATTGATTTTACAGGTGGTCGTACCTCTTGTAATTTTTCAGCAGATCAAGTACGAATGAGCCATCCATGACAGACGATATTTATTTTACTCCAGCTAGTGATTCCCATAAGAAAAAAGAAAAAGCCAAGGCGCGTGAACTGAAGCAAGGTTCCTGGTGGAAGCAAGTGGTCGGTAAGGGCATTTGTTATCATTGCGAACAAAAGTTTAAAGCCGATGAGTTAACGATGGATCATTTAATTCCGATAGTACGCGGTGGCACATCCGATAAAAAGAACTGTGTTCCTAGCTGCAAAGAGTGCAATACTAAAAAAGGCTATAAAACCAGAGCCGAAATGGCGATGGACGAGCTTGCAAAAACAAGCCCGGCAAATGATAACCAAAATCACGAAGACGAATATAATAACGACGATCAAGAATGATCGTAAAAAAAGAAAAGGATATTTTATGAAAAAAACTTTAGTCGTATCAGTTTTAATTAGCTTGTTTTCAACAATCGCTTCGGCGCAAGTCGGCTCCACGTACGCGCAAATCTGTAACAGCTGGTCTTATAATTCGAATGCGGGTGGTTATGTCTGTAGCGGCTACCCGATGAGTCAGCAATTCGTTGACGTTTTTTCATTAAATTCAAAAATTTCTAATTTAGAATATAGACTTCAAAAGCTAGAGGCCAAATTAGCCGAAATTTCACAATAACAAAAAGGTAAAAAGAAAATGAACAAACACACAGTTGAACAATTTTTAAAAATGTTAACAAACTTAGACGGTCTTTTAGCTAAAACAGCGGCGCACGCTGACGGCAGAAAATTTGACGTCAATAACTTTGCGGCTGAGCGTTTAGCTCCGGATATGTTGCCATTATCAAAACAAGTTCAAATCGCTTGCGATACGGCTAAATTCACGGTGGCCTATTTATCTAATCAAACGGCTCCCGCTTTTGAAGATAACGAAACAACGATTTCTGAACTGCGCGCGCGTATTCAAAAAACGTCTGACTATTTAAAGACCGCGCTTGATTTTAATTACACCGATTTCGCAACGGCTAAGGTCGCTCCGAAATGGGCAAAGAGCGGCTCTTTAACAGGCGCTGAATACTTCAACGAGGTCGCTATGCCTAATTTCTATTTTCACATCACAATGGTTTACGCGATTTTGCGCCAAGCGGGTGTTGAGATCGGAAAAATGGATTACTTAGGATCTTTGAACTTTAAAGCATAGGACTCTATCGTAGTCGTTTAAGGGCTCTAATCTTAGAGCCTTTTTTATCTAATTCAGCCAATGTCCTAAGCAGAATCAATGCTTACGCACACTTAACGCGGCGCAAATCACGTGAAGACTTGATTTTAAGTCTGGTTTACCCCCTCAATTAAAACATTGTTATTGGAATTCAAGCCGCGAATGCTAGCTGTTTTATGCTAAATTCGGGGTAAAAACCGCCAAAAATCGATATGTTTTTTGATATTTTATTGATACTGAAGGGACGCTTACATGAGCAAAATCACAAAAAGTAGTACAGCCGAATATTTTGCTAAGAATTTACAGCAGGTAGGTTTCTCATCTCCGCTGAAAGCTGTTTTAACGACGCTGAAAGAAGCCGTCGATAATTCTTTAGATGCGTGTGAACAATTTGAAATTTTACCTGACCTAGACATCGAAGTGATTAAAGTTGGAAACGGTTCAACGAAAAATACGGATCTGGTTAAAATCACGGTTGAAGATAACGGGCCCGGAATTGATCCGGATGATATCGCTAAAGTTTTCGGTGAATACTTGGCGTCTTCTAAATTCGGTAAAGGTCAGTGTTCACGCGGACAACAAGGTATTGGTATTTCGGCCGCGACAACGTGGGCGCAAATGACCAACGCCCGCGGCGTGCAAGTGATTTCGAAAACGAAAAGCATGCGTAAAGCTTTGTCTGCGCAAGTGGACGTCGATATCAAAACCAACACCGGTATCGTTAAAAATAAAGAAATGATCGACTGGAAAAATAAAGTCAGCGGCACCCGCGTTGAATTTTTAATGGATGGTCGTATTCAATTAAACGGTGACGGAGGCCTCCAAACTTACATCGAAGGCACGGCGCTATTAAATCCGCACGTGACGATGAAGTTTAAATTAGGTGATATGGACTGGCAAAAAACCGATCGCGTAAGCGATGTGTCGCCAGTCTTACCAGAAGCGACTTTACCGCATCCCCACACATTTAAATTGGGCGAGTTCATCACGCATGCGACTTTATACGGAAAAATTAGTTTATCTAAGTTTTTAAAAACAGGATTTTCACGTGTCACGGATTCATCAATTACTGATTTCGTTAAGCACGGTATGCCGAAAAGCTTAATTGAAAAGCCAATCACTTCGTTATCTGAAGAAGAATTTAAAAAAGTATTCCAAGCGGTTCAGGCTGCGCCATTAATTGCGCCTTCGACTAAGTCTGTTTTAACTGTCGGTGAAGACTCTTTATCAAAGTCGATCAACCGTTTGGGTAAAGTCGATTTTTTCTCGGTCGTAACTAGAAAACCGACGATTTGTGATTTTAAGCCCGTTGTTGTCGAAGTAGCGTTAGCGCGCTTCATCAGCCGCGGTGAAGAAGGTTCTCCGGTTCAACTACTTCGTTTCGCGAACCGTGTGCCGTTACAATTTGATAAATCAGGTTGTGCGATCACATGGGCGATTGAAAGCGTGAACTGGAAAGCTTACGGATTACCACAACCGAAAGAATCATTACCGCAAGGCCCGTATGTTTTTGCGGTTTCGATTGTTTCTCCGTTTATTAAATTTAAAAATGCGTCGAAAGAAACGATCGATGCGTCTGAAGAATTAGTTGAAGAAATTCGTCGTGCTTTAATGCAGGCCGGACAAAAACTTTCACGTCATATCAAGCATGAAATGAAAGAAGCTGATTTAGAAAGAAAATTAGCGCACATTGAACAGTTCGGCCCAATCCTAGTTGAAAAATTAGTATTATTAGCTGGCGCCAACGATGCCCGTAAGAAAAAAGCTGAAGAAGGTTTAAAGAAAATATTAGGCCGCGATTCGCAAGATGCTTCGGCGCAGTTAGAAATGGCTCAATCTAAATTACTAGAGCAAAAGAAAAAAGAAGCTAAAAAGCAGGGGATTGAACTAGAAGACGAAGACAGCGGAGCACCCGCTGACGATGATTCTGGGGCTGATGAAGATTCAGCTAAAAAACCGACGAAAAAACACAAGAAATAATAGGTGATTTATGGCTTTAACAAAAATTCGTGAATTAAGATTAGATATTCCTAAAGAAGCAAAAAATTTAGCAGAGCGCATGTTAAAAGATTTAGAAAATTCAAAGCGCCCGTACCTTGAAGCGGTGAAGACCTCTTTAGATAACTCAGAGTACAACCATAAGGTTGGTTATTTAACTCCGGGTAATAAAATGGTGCGTACAGAATTAAACGTGGGTTCTGTTCAAAAATTGGCGCGCGTTGTGTTCATGCTTGAAATTTTACTTCGTAATTTAGACATTGGCGCGGTGAATACGAAGCGTGAATTGTACTATATCTGTAAAGGTCTAATTAAAGGTAATACACGTTACAAGCCACTTGATTTCGAAGGGCAAGATGAATCAGATTCGATCATCGATTTTATCGGTGATATGCTTGAAGTTTACCGTGAAGAATTAAATTGTTTTGCCAATG
This sequence comes from Bdellovibrio sp., assembly GCA_014376935.1. Taxonomy (GTDB): domain Bacteria; phylum Bdellovibrionota; class Bdellovibrionia; order Bdellovibrionales; family Bdellovibrionaceae; genus Pseudobdellovibrio. The sequence goes on along the minus strand of JACMQO010000007.1, from coordinate 3,414 downwards.
ACCGTGGCGGACAAACCTATTCGCAGCAATTAGTCGTCACTGAAACTTTACCAGATGGTGATAAAGCTAATGTTGATCTATCTTCATTAGGAACGACACCGTTTCAGCCAAAAAATAAACCGCAATCTTTGAAATTAAGAGCAAAAAAGAAAATCGATTTCTGCTTGGTTGTTGAATCAGAAGGTACCGCGGGTACTTTGCAGGCGATGGGTTTCACAAAGCGTAACAACTGTATTTTGATGGGTGCTCAAGGCGTTCCTTCAAATGGTGTGCGTGGCTGGTGCAAATTAATCGAAGATCAATTAGACGTGCCGATGTATTTCTTCGGAGATCTGGATGCGTACACGATGCAAAATATTTTCCGTACATTAAAAGCGGGATCTGCGGCTTCACTAATTCGTAACGGTGACTTCAGTGCGCCGAACGTTAGATTCTTAGGTGTGTTACCAACAGATATTAAAAAATACGATCTAGATCATTACAAAGTGAAAGAATCAGATCCTCAGGAAGCGCGCGCTTTGAAAAAAGCCAAAGATGCGCTTGAGAACGATCCGTTCTTCCGCGATAAACGAAATAAAAATTTATCAGATATTTTACGTTGGTTGATCAAAGAAAAAATCCGTTGCGAGCAACAAAGTTACTTCGGTATCGATCCAAAAGATCCGATCAAGACGGAAAAAGTTATCTTAGAAAAAATTAAGCGCGGCGATTACGTCTAGTTTGATTTAAAAAAAAGCAAAAGTATAAAATTTGAACTTTAAAAAATGCAGTGGTGGTCCCGCTGCATTTTTTTTGGAAGATCGTATAGATGTTTCTCCCAAAGTTTGCCGTTGGTACGGTATGCCAACAGCAAACTTCGGGAGAAATGGCATTTAGATGCTATTCTTACAAAGCGTGTGACGGCTAATTAAGCTGCGTATGTATCTCTGAATTTTGTGAATTTTGCGAAATCTTTTTTGTAGTTTTTAGTTGAAGTCATGTGGTGTTTAGTCACAACTGTTTTTACAAAATTGTAGTAGTGGTTGTACATGAAGTTACTCATGAATGTTCCGCAGAAAGCTGTATTCATCGGGAAGAAATCAGTTTTGCAGAATGTCGTCATGAATTTGTTCGACATTGTCCACCATTTCATAGCTTCAGCGCGATCGATGAAGTTAGAAACGAAGAAAGTTTTATTGTTGAATTTGTAACCGATTTCAAAACCGTTACCAGCTTTAGTGAAGTAACCTTTAAACGTGTAATCGCCCCATGTGAAATTCTTAGTCATTTTGACCCCTTTGTTTTTGTTGTTTGCTTGTGTGCAGCCAAAATTATTGCAGAAAAACAAAATAGAACCAGTCCCGAAAAAAAGTAACCGAGTAGTTCTAGTTCAAGGTCTGTTGACTAATTTTAAGATACAGATGGGATCACAATTAAGGGCTAGTCGTAATGGACGGCGTCGTGTGACGAAGAGCCGCAGGTTCGCACATGTTTTCTAGAAATTTGATAACATCACTGGCGTGATAGTTTTTTCCAGTTTCACTAATGCACAAAACTTTCATTAAGTTATTCAAATCATCGCCCGCAGTTAAGAGTGGTTTTTCAAAACTTTGATCACTTTGTTTTTGGCTCATGCCGATATCAGCCATTAAAGCATTGCACAGACATTTGCGTCCCACGGTGTCTTCAAGAAGACCGCCTTTTTTAACGTAGTCATCAACGGGTTCGGCCGGGCAACGTTGGGCCACGCCCCCTTCAGGGGTTTTGTACGCGTGGCGAAGATAACCTAAGTCACAGATGCGCATCCGTTTTTGATAATTTTCTTCGTTCGACATCGTATGATCTAAACGAACGGCTTTAAATGGAAAACCAGTCGGTGATGATAAAGGATCTGTAAAGACCCATCCATCTTGCGGATTTTCTCCGGCCAGAATTTTTGCGATCACTTCTTTTTTAAGGTTTGGCTCTAAACCAGATTCGTCACAAAACGCGAAAAGTGTTCCCACTTGAATGCCGTGTGCACCAGAGGCTTTGACTTCTTTGATTTGTGCTGGTGTTGCGTAATGTCCAGCCATCCAGAAAGGTAAACCGAGCTCTTTCATTTCATTTAGACAGACGGCATCACGTGAACCATAAATAGGTTCACCTAAGCAGTTTAATTTCATCGGGCCACGCGGAGGCGCATTGTGGCCGCCAGCTAATGGTCCTTCGACGATAAATCCATTGATTTCACCCGTTGATTTTCTTTTTAAACTTAAAGCCAACGTGCTGGATGAAACGATAGGAAAAAAGTAAGGACGTTTTAACGGTTTGAAAAATTCAGTTCCTAAAACTTCAGCTGGATCAAAATAGGTTCTGTGTTCTTCGCCAGCAGATGCGCCAAAGACGGGAACCTTTAACGAAGCCACTTTGTTTTCGCTTAGTAAATCTAAAGCACCCGGAATTTCGCGGGGAATGCCGGCTCCCATGATGACGTAATCGACATCCGCTAACAAAGCGCCGTAAAGGCACGCTAAGTTCGGTATAACGACCTTTTCTAAAAGATTCAGGCCAACGACTCCTGTATGATTTTCTTTCGCTAAAAAGACTTCGACGAAGCCTGCAACCATAGTCAGTTGTAATAAATTTTTTGATGATTTTAAGTTATAAAGGGCTGCGCGTTTGTAAGGCGCATCTTTCGATTTTCCACCTTCGATAAAATAGGCCTTAAGGATCGATTCGCATAGAGCTTGAGCCGGAAAACTTTTTAAGGCCCGTCGGGTTGATCCATCAAGGTCGCCATCTTGTAAACGACGCACCAAAACAGAATTGATGGCCGTGCCAGATACCACGCCAAGATAGCCTAATTGCGATACGGTTTTTGCTAACTTCCAGTCAGAAATCGCGATACCCATGCCGCCCTGAATGATGTGTGGGTGCGTGCTCAAATTCATTTGTGTAAAACGTAGGGTTAAAGCGCCAAGGATTCAATAAGTAATCAAATTCAAAAATATTTAACAATGCGTGGCATTTTTTAAAACGCGCACGCTAGTTTCAGCGGCCTAAAATTGAGTGTTAAAAATAATAATTTTGTCATTCTGAAGAATGTTGATTACAAAAGACTACTTTTCAGAACTGGTCCACATTTTGTAATGCAGGATGTGGTGATTCGTTTTAGTAGCAAGACGGCTCTTTTTTTTGAATTTTTTGAGTAATTCGCTTATCAGCTACGCAAATTTAAAATTTAGTTTTAATTCCTGAGGGGGGATTTATGAAATCGAATATCTTTAAGACTCTTTTTGTCTCTAGCATGTTGGTGGTAACGGCCTGTACCAAGCAAGCGACGAAAGAAACTTTAAACCCACTGTTAAAAGACTCTTCAAATATTATCAGCACGCGTCCACAGAACTCGAAACAGTTTATCGCGGTTTTGAAGTTAAAAAATCCGGCGTTATT